>LVAE01000032.1 GCA_001603905.1 Fibrobacterales bacterium Fibro_02 | reverse complement strand
GTGCTCTGCCTCGGTGTTGACCCGAAGGGCAAGGTGAAGCTTTCCATGAAGGCTTTGCTCCCTCCGAAGCCCGCTACCGAAGCCCCGGCCGCTGAAGCACCGGCTGCAGAAGCTGCTCCGGAAGCACCGGCTGAAGCCTAATTTCGATTATCAGCTGATTTAAGTCACGGTCGTCAATCGTAAAAAGATTGGCGACCGTGATTTTTTACACACATTTTAGACATTTTAAGCAAAATAAACCAGGGAACACACCTTAACCCGTAAATTTTAATTTATATTTAATGTGGATGATTGGCGTTTCGTAGCGATGGGATTTACATGGTGATTTTATATTTAACAGTTTTGACCGTTATCGCGGCCTTCAATATATTGGTACACCACCGTATCAATCCGAAATTGAACGGCCCGTATTCGCTGTTGTTCTTTTCTGTATTCATCGCTTGCCTTGGACACCTGCTTCTTGCGCTTTCTACAAATCTGGACCAGGCGATTCTTTCGAACAAGATGATTTACGTGGGATCGATGTTCCTCCCGCTATTCACGTTCGACGCTAGTATTTCCATTTGCAAGATTCGACTCCCCCGCTGGTGTTACGACCTGTTGGCAATCATCGTTTTCGCCGTATTCGTGATGTCGCAGACGGTCGGTTTCAACGGCCTGTATTACAAGACCATCGAGTTTACAACGACCTACGGCGTCGGTAACTTCATTGCCGAATACGGAATCGGGCACGATATTTTCAACTGCCTGATGGTCGGGTTCGTCCTGATCAACTTGAGCCTTATCGTCTACGCCTTCATCAAAAGAAGAAACGTTTCCTTCAACAGCCTTATCGCTCTGTCGTCGATGGAAGTCGTTTCTATCCTTTCGTTCTTCATTTCACGCTTTGTCGAAAGCGACACGATGGTCATGCCCGCCGTGTACGTGTTTGACCAGTGCGCCCTCCTATACATCTGCTTCTGGGTCAAGCGTTATGATGTCGAACAAATTATTTCTCAAGTACTGGAAACACAAAACTCAGACAGCTATGTCCTGATTACGACAAACAACAAGTTCCTTGGTTGCAATGCCGTAGCCTACAAGACCTTCCCTGACCTGAAAAGATGCCGAATCGACCACTCGATGCCCGACAACACAAGGCTCAACAGCCTGCTTGTTTCTTGGATCAAGGAAATCTCCCAAGAAAAGATTGTCATCGAGAAAAAGTTTGAAAGCGACGGAAGATACTACAAAATCAAGTTGAGACAGATTCCTCTCACGCGCGCCAAGAAAATCAACCTGTTCAAGATCGAAGACGAAACCAGCATCCACAACTACATCAACATGCTGGGTTCAAACAACGTTCGCCTGGAAATGATGCTTAAGGAGAACGATTCCCAGATTCGCTCTATCCAGGAGCAAATGCTTATCGGCATGGCCCACATGGTCGAAAATCGCGACAGCAACACGGGTAGCCATATCAAGCGTACAAGCAAGGTTGTGTCTATCTTGGTAGATTACCTACGCAAAGACAAGAGCCTTGGCCTTTCTGATTTCTTCTTCGACAGCCTGGTCTCTGCCGCTCCGATGCATGACATCGGTAAGATCGCCATCGAAGACCGCATCTTGAGAAAGCCCGGCCGCTTCACCCCGCAGGAATACGAAGAGATGAAGAGCCACCCCGAGAAGGGCGCCATGATCGTAGAAAACCTGCTCACCTCTATCGAGTCCCCCGACTTTGTCAAGATTGCACGCAATGTGGCCCGTTACCATCACGAACGTTTCGATGGTTTCGGCTACCCGCAGAAGCTCAAGGGAACCGAGATTCCGTTCGAGGCCCGCGTCATGGCTATTGCCGACGTTTACGACGCGTTGGTCAGTAAGCGTTGCTACAAGGCAGAGATGTCCTTTGACGACGCCTATACGATTATCATCGAAGGCATGGGCACCCAATTCGATCCATCGCTCAAGGATTGCTTTATCGCCTGCCGTTCCAAGCTCGAAGAATACTACGGTAGCTTGAAAGAAGACGAAGCATAGAGAATTAAGAATGAAAAAGGAAGAATGAGGAATTTTCATTCTTCTTTTTTTCTACATTTGGGCACATGACAAAGTTTAGTGAATTCCCGTATGTAGCCGACCGCTTCAATGCTGTCCGCAGGGAAACTGTACAGGTTCGCGTTGGCGACGCACTTATCGGGGGCAATGCCCCCATTTTAGTTCAGTCCATGACCACCACCAAGCCCAAGGACGTCGAAAAGACGGTGGCCGAAACATTGGCACTCGCCAAGGTGGGCTGTGGTCTGGTTCGCATTACCGCTCCGACATTTGCAGACGCACAGGGCCTCGAAGAAGTGATGAAGCAGGTGCGTGCAGCCGGTTGCAAGGTGCCGGTTTCCGCCGACATCCACTTCCAGCCGAAGGCCGCCTTCGAAGCACTCAAGTGGGTCGAGAAGGTCCGCATCAATCCGGGCAACTTTGTCGATACAGGAATTTTAACGCTTGACCAGCAGACGGACAAGTCCTTTGAAGAAGGCAAGGAAAAGGTTGCCGAAGCCTTTACTCCGTTTGTGCAGGAGGCCAAGCGCCTGGGACGCGCCATCCGCATCGGCGTGAACCACGGTTCGCTTGCGGCCCGCATGATTTACCGCTACGGCGACACGGTCGAAGGCATGGTCGAAAGCGCCATGGAATACTTGGCCGTATGCGAAGCCGAACATTTTGACCAGGTCGTTTTAAGTTTGAAGAGCAGCAATCCGCGCGTGGCAATTGCCGCCTACCGCATGCTCGCCGCCCGCATCAAGCAGGAAGGCTTCAAGCCCTACCCGTTCCACGTGGGCGTGACTGAAGCGGGCGCGGGTGCCGACGGACGCTTGAAGTCTGCGGCCGGCATCGGCGCCTTGTTGCTCGATGGCCTTGCAGATACGATTCGCGTGTCTCTCACCGAAGATCCGGTAGCCGAAGTCCCGGTGGCCCAGGAACTCATCAAGGCCTGCGCTCTCCCGACGAAACCCGTAAGCTATGCGGTGCCGGTTCTCGAAAAGGATCCGTACCATTACGAACGCAGAGAAACGACGCCTGTTACTATTGCAGGCGTTGAAATCGGCGGCAACCATCCGGTGAAGGTCGGCGTGAAGGCCGATGCGATTGCACTTACAGGCGAACGCCGCAACGCGGAATTTGCGCTGCCGAGCCTCTCCGAGAAGCCTATCGTTGAATTTAAGGACGCCATGGATATCGCGGGGTTCGCCGCGAATCCCTCTGCCGTGCCCGCTGGTTCCGTGTTCTGCTACACGGGAGCCGAGATGGTTTCTGGCGTGCGCGCCCTTGCCGCGGCTCTCGAAGCTGCAGGTCGCAAAGACCCGATTCTCCTGTACGCCAAGATTAACGACAACGAACGTGAAACGCTCCGCGTATCCGCCGATATCGGAAGCCTCGTCACCGACGGTCTTGGCGACGCCGTCGTCATCGACGGCTACAAGAGCGCTAAAGAAGCAGTGCTCCTCGCCTTCGACATTCTGCAGGCCGCCTACTGCCGCCGCAGCAAGACCAACTTTATCAGCTGCCCGAGCTGCGGCCGCACCCTCTACGACATTCAGCAGGTGATGGGCAAGATCAAGGCCCGCTTCGGACACCTCTCCGACATTTCCATCGGCATCATGGGCTGCATCGTGAACGGCCCGGGCGAAATGGCAGACGCCGACTTCGGCTACGTAGGCGGAGGCCCCGGCCGCATTACCTTGTTCGAGGGCAAGACGGCTGTCAAGAAGAATATCCCCGAAGAGGACGCCATCGAGGAACTGGTGAACTTAATTAAGGATCGCGGCCGCTGGCAGGAACCGTAATGCACCGCATCCCTCAAGATTTTAATCATTAACAAAGGACAATACAATGGCAACTATTAAGACGATGAACAACATTTCCAAGAAAGGCCTGAGCCTGTTTGGCTCGTTCTACCAGGTTTCCGACTCCGTCGAAAAACCCGATGCCATCTTGGTGCGTTCCGCCCAGGTTGATACCGACAACTTTGACGGCCTTCTGGCTGTCGCCCGCGCCGGCGCTGGCGTGAACAACATCACCATCGACAAGGCCTCTGCAAAGGGCATCTGCGTGTTCAATACTCCGGGTGCAAACGCCAACGCCGTTGCCGAGCTCGTGATGACCGTGCTCGGCATGGCCGTCCGTAACGTGGACAAGGCCGCCGCATGGGTCAAGGGCCTCGACGTGAACGATCCGGATCTCGCAAAGACCGTCGAAAGCGGCAAGAAGAAGTTCGCCGGCATGGAACTCGCCGGTAAGACTCTCGGCGTCATCGGCCTCGGCAAGATCGGCGTGCTCGTCGCTAACTATGCCCGTTGGAAGAACATGCGCGTCATCGCTTACGAACCGTATCCGAACGCCGCCAACATGCACGAACTTTCCAACAAGGTGGAAATTGCCGACCTCGACACCGTGATTGCGAAGTCTGACTTCCTCACCGTGCACGTTCCGTTCATCAAGGGCGTGACCGAAAACCTCCTCAACCGCAAGAACCTCGCTCAGTTCAAGGGTAGCTACATCATGAACTTCGCTCGCGGTGGCATCGTCGAAATGGATCCGGTCAACGAAATGCTCGCTTCGGGTTCCCTCCAGGGTTACCTCTGCGACTTCCCGACAGCAGACCTCATCAAGAACGACAAGGTGACTTGCTTCCCGCACCTCGGTGCTTCCACCGAAGAAGCCGAAGAAAACTGCGCCGTGATGGCCGTCGAAGAATTGAAGGACTACATCGAATTCGGTTGCGTCCGCAATTCCGTGAACTTCCCGGCCCTCGTCGATCACCCGCATGCTGGCGTCAAGAGCCGCGTCGTGGTCATCAACCAGGACGTTCCGAATATGATTTCCGAAATCACGAAGGTATTCGGTGCCGAAGGCGTGAACATCGCCAGCTTCTCTAACAAGAGCAACGGCAAGATCGGCTACAACCTCGTTGACGTGGAAAGCAAGGTGGACGACTCCATCATCGAGAAGCTCTCCAAGCTCGAGAAGGTCATCAAGGTCCGCGTAATCCATTTCTAGTAGAAAGAGATTTCTCGCACTCAATGAAGCGACCCACTAATGATGTGGGTCGTTTTTTTATTTATTCTTTGTCCGAAACGAATACGTTTAAGTTATATTTACATCGTTAAACTAGGTGTTTAAAGGAGTATTGTATGGAATGGAACGACTTTACGAGCCTCACGTCGGAAGATATGCGAGCCATTTGGGATTTTAGTACGAAAGATCCGTTTTCCATTTTGGGAATTCACCCGCTGAATACAGATCGTGGTGTAAAGACGGTCATTCGCGCCTATCAACCGCAGGCCAGTTTCATTCGCGGAGAATCTTGCGACGGTGAATATGAATTTGATTTCATGAAAATCGGTAACACGGGATTCTTCGAAGCGATTCTCGACAAAGAATACGAACCGTTCTTTTACAACCTGATTATCAAGCAGGACGACGGCAACGAATACACACTCACCGACCCGTATGCATTCCTCCCCGTCCTTTCGGACTTTGACCGCCACCTGATTTCCTCCGGCACGCATTACGAACTTTACCGCAAGCTCGGCGCAAACCTTGTTGAACACCAGGGTTTCAAGGGCGTCCACTTTGCCGTTTGGGCACCGAACGCCCGCGCAGTCTCCGTGGTTGGCAGCTTCAACAGCTGGGACGGCCGCCGCAACCAGATGCGCATGCTTGGCTCGACAGGCATCTGGGAAATTTTCATTCCGAACATTGGCGAAGGCGAACTCTACCGCTTCGAGATTCACGGAGCCGACGGCAACCTGCATGTGAAGGTGGACCCGCTCGCAAAGCTCAGCGAAGTCCGTCCGGCAACAGCCTCCATTACCACGCACCTTGACGGCTACGAATGGGGCGACGACCTCTACATGGCCACCCACTGGGCGACCAAGGTCTTCGGTTCGCCGATGAACATTTACGAAGTCCACGCGGGCTCCTGGCGTCGCGATCCCGCCAATCCGGACCGTTTCCTCAACTGGGACGAACTTGCCGAAACATTGATTCCTTACCTCAAGGAAATGGGCTACACGCACGTGGAATTCTTGCCGCTTGCCGAACACCCGCTCGATGAATCCTGGGGCTACCAGGTGACCGGTTACTACTCCCCCACGAGCCGCTACGGCACGCCCGACCAGTTCCGCCATTTTGTGGACCTTTGCCACCAGAACGAAATCGGCGTGATTTTGGACTGGGTTCCGGCCCACTTCCCGAAGGACGCTCACGCTCTCGGACGTTTCGATGGCACCGCCTGCTACGAGCACGCCGACCCGCGTCAGGGCGAACACCCGCACTGGGGCACATACATCTTTAACCTCGGCCGTAACGAAGTCAAGAACTTCCTCATTGCAAACGCGATGTACTGGCTTAAGGAATTTCACTGCGACGGTCTCCGCGTCGATGCTGTGGCCTCCATGCTTTACCTCGACTACGGTAAGGGTCCGGGCCAGTGGGTGCCGAACAAGGACGGCGGCAACATCAACTACGATACGCTCGAATTCCTCAAGCACTTGAACAGCATCATGGGCCGCTTGACCCCGCATGCCATCCTCATCGCCGAAGAATCCACCAGCTTCCCGAGCATCACGCGTCCGCCTGAACAGGGCGGCCTCGGCTTCCACTACAAGTGGAACATGGGCTGGATGAACGACTTCCTCAGCTACATCCAGCATGAACCGATTCACCGTAAGTACCACCACAACCAGCTGACCTTCAGCATGGTGTACGCTTACAGCGAAAACTTCATCCAGGTGTTCAGTCACGACGAAGTGGTTCACGGCAAGGGTTCTATGCTTGGCAAGATGCCGGGCGACAACTGGCAGAAGTTTGCAAACCTCCGCCTCACCTACGCCTTCCAGTACGCACATCCGGGCAAGAAGCTCAACTTCATGGGCAACGAATTCGGTCAGTTCCGCGAATGGAATGAAAAGCGCTCACTCGACTGGCACCTGGTCAGCTGGGATAGCCACGGCAAGCTCTTGCAGATGATGAAGGTTCTGAACCACCTGTACAAGGAAAATGCCCCGTTCTGGGAAATCGACCACTACTACACCGGCTTCGAATGGATCTGGTGCGACGATGCAGACAATTCCATCGTGAGCTTCGTGCGTAAGGACGACCACGGGAACCAGATTCTCTGCGTGTTCAACTTCACGCCGGTGGTGCGCAACGACTACCGCCTCGGCGCCCCCACGCGCGGCAAGTGGAAGGAAATCTTCAACACCGACGCTAGCATGTTCGGCGGTTCCAACGTGGGTAACTTCGGCGAAGTCTGGACACAGGACATTCCGTGGCAGAACCGTGAGTGGAGCCTGAATATCAAGCTTCCGCCGCTTGCCGCCGTGTACTTCCGCCTGGAACGTTAAGAGACTTTCAAACAAATTAAACGTCTTCTGAATTCTGAAAGCAGAAATTCGAATTAACTATGTACCAGTTTATTGTTCCCCAAGTCAAGAAGCCGCTAGACGGCGAAGTTGAAATTTCCGGGGCAAAGAATGCAGTGCTCGCCGTAATGGCCGCAGCACTTCTTGCCGACGGCGTATCCGAAATCACGAACGTCCCGCACCTCAAGGACATGAAGACCATGTCCGACGTGCTGCGCGTCATCGGTTGCCATATCAGTGGCGAAGCCCATGTGCTGAAGATTGACACGCGCGGAGCCGACCACCTGGAGGCCCCTTACGAACTCGTGAAGACGATGCGTGCCAGCTTCTACGTTCTCGGACCTCTCGTGGCACGCTTCGGCCGTTGCCGCGTCTCGCTCCCCGGCGGTTGCGCCTGGGGCCCGCGTCCCGTCGATTTGCACCTAAAAGGGCTCGAGGCGCTCGGTGCAAAGATTACAGTAACGCATGGCTATGTCGAAGCCACCTGCGACGGTCGCCTCCCCGGCGGTACCTTCCATTTCCCGATTTCAAGCGTGGGAGCCACGGTGAACGTCCTGATGGCAGCGACCCTTGCCAAGGGAACAAGCGTTCTCCAGAATGCAGCCCTGGAACCTGAAATCGATAACCTCGTCGATTACCTCATCGGTATGGGCGCAAAGATTCAGGGCCGCGGCACGCGTACCCTGACGGTGACGGGCGTAGAATCCCTACGCCCCGGCAATGGCGTCACCATCCCCGACCGCATCGAGGCGGGCACCTTCCTCTGCGGCGCCGCCATTACCCGCGGCCGCGTCAAGGTCACCAAGATCATTCCCGAACACATCGCCTCGACTCTCGATGCCTTCCGCGACATGAACTGCAAGGTAAATGTCGGCCCCGACTGGGCCGAAGTTGACGCCCGCGACATGGATCTCAAGCCGATTACCATCCAGACGCTCCCCTTCCCCGGCTACCCCACCGACATGCAGGCGCCTCTCATGGCAACGCTCCTCTCGGTTCCGGGCAACAGCGTCATCCAGGACACCGTCTATAACGACCGCTTCAAGCATGTGGCCGAAATGGAACGTCTCGGCGCAAACATCACTCTCAGCGGTAACACCGCTACCATCAAGGGCGGCCTCCCGCTCGAAGGTGCCGACGTGATGGGCTCCGACCTGCGCGCCTCCGCCGCGCTCGTCCTCGCCGCTTTAATCGCCGAAGGCGAAACCAAGATCAGCCGCATCTACCACCTCGACCGCGGCTATGAAGATTTCGAAGCGAAGATGGCAAAGCTCGGCGCCCAAGTCGAGCGAGTCGTCATCGACGCCGACGAACCGTAAATATGCTAGTCATCCTGGAGCCACGAAGTGGTGACGGGATCCAGCGAGATATTTACTCCAGCGAAACAACCGCTGGAGTTTTTTTGTCATACAAAAAGGAGAATGCCGAGCGGCATTCCCCTAAATTCTAAAAGGTTTAGTTTATTACAGCGAGGCTTCTGTAGATTCAGCCGTCGTGCTTGCCGTCGGCTCGGATGCGCTACCTTCGGCAGGCTTCACGCGAGCAGAAGGCATCTTGGATTCACGAACCACGGGCACGCAGGCATCCACCGGTTCACCGGCAGCCTTCTTGTCTTCCTTCTCCAGGATTTCCTGCAACATTTCGGCGGCCTGTTCAAACTCGGCCGACTTTTCGCAGGACTTGGTCGAAAGGATCTTCTGCAGGTACTGCTTCTGCATATCGATGTCACATTCTTCGCCATAAAGGGAAGAAAGCTTGAACAAGGCAGGGCAAGTCTTCTGGCCGTCGGGGAAGGCATCCGACATGCGAGCAAAGACCTTCTTCGCCTTGTCCACCTGGTTCACATCGATCAGGCAGAGCGCCATCCAGTAAAGCGAATTCTCGGCGAGTTCGCCTTCTTTCATCTGTTCATAGACCTGCTTGAAACCGTTATAGGCAAGCTTGAATTCTCCTCGGTGGTAGTCAGAACGGGCCGTATTGAACATGGCCTCGGCTTCCACGAGCTTTTCCGCCTCACGTTCCAGACTGTCCATCGAAACGGGAGCGGGAGCACCGCTCACGACAACCTTCTTCGCCAAAATCTTGTCAGACTTGCCGAGAAGCATATCCAGACGGTAGATGATTTCTTCCTGTCTGGAATCGTTACGTTCGGACTCATCGGAAACACGACGCGAAAGCATCGTAATTTCAGCCTGCATGCGCTTCTGTGCAAGAGCAGACGCATCAAGCATCGCCTTGGTCGAATCAAGTTCGGCACGCAGCGAATCGTTCTGCGCAGACAGACTCTGCACCGCAGAATCAAGGCTCGTCTGAACTTCCGCCCCGACCGCCTTCATTTCCTGGGTACGGAGCACAGTCATCTGGCTGCACCCAGTCAAGACCATAGCGGCAAAACCCGCTGTCAAGAGAATTCGTTTCATATTCATATTTAGTTATGTTTTATAGATCCTTCTCCCCGCAAGGGGGATCATGCTCACATAAGCGCTAAAGCGCTAAGTGATCAAAGAGACTTCGCAACTACGTTGCTTCTCCACAAAGAGGATAACTCAACTTTGGAACCAAAGTTCCTAGTTTCGTATAGCTCAGGATGACACAATTTTTTCCGAATTCCGAATTCTGAATTATTCCTTGATGTTCACGCGGAAGTTGGCGCGACGGTTCTGGGAATAAGCTTCTTCGTTAGCACCTTCGACCTTCGGAGCTTCCTTACCGTAGCTGACCGATTCCATGCGCTTGGCGTCAATGCCGTAAGCAACGAGGAATTCCTTCACCTTCATGGCACGCTTTGCTCCAAGAGTGAAGTTGTAGTCTTCGGTACCACGAGCATCCGTGTGACCTTCGATGGTAATCGTGAAGCGTTCTTCCTTGATCAGGAGCTCGCCCACCTGAGCCAACAGTTCCTTGGCCTTTTCGGTGAGTTCGGAGCGGTCAAAGTCAAAGTACACATCTTCACTCATGATCTGGTTGATAAGAGCTTCGAGGCGAGCACGTTCCGCTTCCAGACGGGCGCGTTCTGCAGCCAAGCGTTCTGCTTCGAGGCGGGCCTGTTCAGCAGCAAGGGAATCCGCATTCGGGGCAGCCTGTTCCACAGCAGGAGCAGCTTCGGCAGCCGGGGCGGGTTCAGCCGTCGGTTCGGTTTTCGGCGGTTCCTTCTTCGCGCAAGCGACAAGGCAAATAGCAGCAGCAGAGGCCACCACGGCAAGTTTCACGAGGTTCTTCATTTTTCACCTTCCTTTTTTTGTTGTTTAATAGCTTCGTAGAAGAAAGACCAAGTAGGCGAAGTATTCTCACCGGAATTGGTGATACGCGTTACGTTCGACCCGTCCTTTCTCATAATGTAAATCTGGTACGATCCGCTGCGGTTGCTCGAGAAGGCAATCAGCTTGCCGTCGGGCGACCAGGTAGGATGTTCGTTGTTGCCCGCGTTGTTCGTCAGCTGCACGATATCGGAGCCATCGAGAGCGCAGGTATAAATGTTCATGTGGCCGTTGTCCATAGAGGTATAGGCGATGCGGTCACCTTCGGGCGACCAGGCTGCACGTTCATTGTAGCGGCCCATAAAGGTCACACGGCGTAAATCGGAGCCATCCTTACCCATCACGAAAATCTGCGGTCCACCGCCACGGTCACTGGTAAACATCACCTCGGATGCATACGGGCTCCATGCGGGGCTCGTCTGGTTTGACTTGAGGTAGGCAAACTTCTTCGCCTTGCCTGTCGCCGGATTTCCGATATAAAGATCCGTCTTGCCGTCCACCGTGCTCGAGAAAAGGAGTTCACCCGTCTTCGGATTCACCGCCGGGCTGTAAGTCTGATCCAGCTGCGGGAACACCGACTTTTCGGAGCCGCCGAACATCTTGGAATAAAGCTTCGGACGGTGCGTCTTGAAATTCACATAGTATAGACCCGCGTTGTCCTTCATCCACACGGGCATCATGCTAATCGTCGTATCGCGCGTAATCTGGCTGCGATGGAAACCGTCGTAGTCCGACACCACCACCTGCTTGATACCATCGATCTTGGAAACATAGGCGAGCTTGGTCGAGGCGACGCCACGTTCGCCCCACAGACGATAAATAACCTCGTCAAAGAAAAGGTGCATTGCTCGGCGCAGGTCCTTCTGTTCCACCGTATAGGTTTCACCGAGAAGCAAGTCCTTGGTCTGTGCCACATACAGGTAGCATTCCAGCTTGAGCTTGCCACCCACCGGAGTCACCTTGCCCGTCACATAATGCTTGGCATGCGCCTTGCTGAATAGCGGCAGGTTGAACTTGTCCGAGGCAACCACATCAAAGCGTCCCGAAAGGTTCGCGTCGCGAGTCACGATCTGGTGCGGCTTTTCCTCAATCCATTCAATAGCACCCTTGGGTTCTGCAAAGGGAACAACGCCAATGGGCATCGTCTTGAACACAGAGATGCCGACATCCACCGCAATCGTATCGATTGTCGCATGCGATGCTACCGGCAGCAGGGCAACGGCAAAAGCAACCGCCGTCATGCGCAAAACAGAGTTCATCAAGTTCATTTTATTCTTCAAAAAAATCATCGTAATTCAACAAGAGATTGCGTAGCTATGCTCGCAATGACATTATTCACAATAATACAATATTCCTTTGTTCAAGCCCACCCGTTTTCGTTAATTTGGTGTAAAATTAAAGTGCAACACGAGCGAAGGAGCCCTAAAGTTAGGCGGAAGCTCCGGAACCTTGGAAATCTGCACGGCTCTCACCGACAAATGGTCCCAAGTCTTGTTTCCAGAACTGCGCTTCAGGGTAATCGCCGTAATGCCACCAAAACGGTCCACCGTAAATTGAACAGTCGTCTTTACGTCGCGACGCACATTCAAATTCGAGGGCGGATTGAAATTGCTCATGATAATTTGTTTCAAACGTTCCAGATAAACTTGCATCAGGGGGTCCATATCCACGGAGCCCACCGGATTCAAGCTCGGGGCCTCGACAGCCGTCGGCAAATCCAGATCGTCCACTTCAAAGTCATCCTGCGGTTCCGGCTCCGGTTCGGGTTCCGGCTGCGGCTCCTCTACCGGTTCCGGTTCAGGCGGTTTTTCTTCAACCTTCGGTTCGGGCGGCAGCTGCTTGTCTACCTTGGGTTTCGGTTCCACCTTGGGCTTTGGTTCAATCGGCTTGGGCTGTTCGGGCTTCGGTTCAACCGGCTTAGGCCTCGGCGGCTGCGGACGCGGCTTTACCTGGTTCACCTGCACCATCTCGAACACGGGAATCGGTTCCGGCTCGTGCTTGAAATTCACAAAATGGAACGCAACGCAAATACCCGCAATCAGCAAGTGGAACACCACCGCACAGGCGATGATCTTCACCATCATTCCGTCATCGTCAGACGAAAAATACTGGATGTTTCTATCTGCGCTCACCTAGTTCTTTCCCGGTTTTTCCTTGGGATTCATCGTCAGGAATCCGAGTTTCGTGACACCGAGTTTCTGCACCTGGGTCACCACCTTCATCACAAGACCGTAGTTCACCGACTCATCGGCATTGATGACCACCGCCATCTCGCCATTCCAGAGCGACTTGAACACGTTGTTGAAACTCCCGAAATCCACCATCATGTCGGCGATGTAGAGTTCCTCGTTTTTCGTGATGGAAACCTTCAAAAGTTTTTCCTGCTCCATGGTCGGGGCTTCCGCCTTGGGCAAGTCCACCTTGACCCCCTGACTCATGAGAGGCGCAGAAATGATGAACACAATCAGAATCGCGAACACGATGTCAATCATGTTCGTGAGGTTCATCTCCTGCTTAAGTTCTTTTCCGCGACTGCGCTTCACTATGCCTCCTAGCCAGCCACTTCTTCGAGGGCGAGCAAGTCACCGCGCTTAAAGAGGCTAAGCACCTGGGAGCCGAAGTTGAAGTACGAAATTTCGTTCTGTCCGTTACAGGCGGTAAAGTAGTTGTAACCAGCAGAGGCGGGGATAGCGACCACAAGGCCAGCAACAGTCGTAATCAAGGCCATGGCGATACCCGGAGCGACCACGGTAAGGTCAGCCGAGCCATGCTGACCGATCTGAAAGAAGGCAACCATAATGCCCCACACCGTACCCAGAAGTCCAAAGAACGGAGCAAGGTTCGAGCATGTGGCCAAGAAACCGAGGTAGCGGTCTTCTGTCAGGCGAAGGCCTTCAATTGAACGCTGGATGGTATCTTCCAGAAGCGAAGCACGGTGCTGAATGGAATCGTAGCTCACGAAGTTACTGAACTTGGAAGCTTCCTTGAGCACTTCAGCCGTAAGGCTCTTGAGCGCACTGTCATCGGCGGTCTCGCAAAGCCCCTGCAGTTCCACGAACTGGCGCACATCCACAAACTTGCGGAAAAAGACGACATTTGCGCGCTGGTTTTTCGTATTCACGATATACTTGACAATGATGATTCCCCAGGAACCGAGCGACATAACCGCCAAAATACCCAAAATCACAAGTGTCGTGATATCGGACTGCGTAAGCATCTGGAGTAAAGGAACCGAATTGTTCAAAATCACCTCCCGTTAACCGGAAAAAGACTCGTATCTTGTTGTTTGGCAACAATATAGAAAATCACGCGAGGCGAAAGACAAAAATCAAAAGAAAAAATGTAATATATTCGTAAGCCGATATACTTACGTTTACAAATCCAGCTCGGTCTGTAAGCTCTTGGGATGGAAACTCTTGCGGTGTTCCGGAGTCATGCCCTGGCGGCGGATGGCATCCAAGTGTGCCTTGGTTCCATAACCGGCATGCTTATCAAAACCATAACCGGGGTAACGCTTTTCGAGGTCGTCCATGTATCGGTCACGGAAAACTTTTGCCAAAATGGAGGCCGCCGAGATGCTTGCGATGCGACCATCACCCTTAACCACGGGAATCTGAATTTCTTCAGGAATTCCATGAATCTTGAGGTTGCCATCGACTGCAATGAGGAGCGAGCCTTGAGCCTTGAGCGACGAGCCGAGAACCTCGGCAAAAGAGCCTTTCTGGAATATCGGAATTTGAGGAGCAGATTCCTTTATGCCTGGCATACCGAGAGCCTGCAGGGCGCGGCGCATCGCGAGGAAGTCCGCTTCCAGAATGTTCATGCGATCAATTTCTTCGACCGAGGCACTCGCCACGGCAAAACAGGCACAAGCATCCTGCACATCCTGATACATCGCCTCGCGTTTCGGGCGAGTAAGTTTCTTGGAATCGTTCAGCGTCAAGAGCGCATCGGGCGACTTGAGGACCGCCGCACATGCGACCACTGGACCTGCCAAGGGACCACGACCAACTTCGTCGATACCGACCACGATCGCATTCTCCCCCGCTTGCGCGGCGAACTTGCGCATAGCTACTTCGCCATCGACAGGGGCTTCGATACCTTCGAGAAATGCGGGCAACTTATGCTTCACAGGATGCTCTTTGCGTAGTCGCGGATAGTCTTCCAATACAAAGCGTGTTCCTGCACCAGCACGCGGGCGGCGAGCGTTTCCGGCGTATCGCCATCTTCTACAGGAACGCGGGTCTGCGCAAGAATCCGACCCTGGTCAATTTCTTCGCTCACCAGATGCACCGTCGGGCCCGATTCCGTATCGTGCGCGGCAATCACCGCCTCGTGCACGTGAATTCCGAAAAAGCCCTTGCCGCCATACTTGGGCAAAAGCGACGGATGGATATTCAGAATGCGATCCGGAAGGCGCTTGATGATGCTCACCGGCAAGGCCTTCATGTAGCCCGCCAGAATCAACAAATCAATATCGTAACGGTCTATGACATCGAGTAGCGCAGCTTCGTAGGCAGCCGTATCGGGATGAGTCTTGCTCGAAATATGGTAAACGGGAATACCATAGGACTCCGCATGTCCCACCGCACCACAACCGCCGTTATTGGTAATCAGGAACTTGCACTGGGCTTCGAGATCACCCTCGCCAATGCGGTCAATAATCGCCTTAAAGTTGCTCCCGCCACCGGAAGCCATCACGCCAATTTTAAACATAAAAATACAAGTCGGTTTTATCTAAAGATTCTAGCTCGGCAGAGCTTCAGATGTGAACTTGAGCTTGCCATTTTCGACATCGATGGAAATCGTCGAGAAATCCTTGTAGATGCCAAGCAGCAAACCTTCCGCAATTTCGTCTTCCACCAGGTTCTGGATCGAGCGGCGAATCGGACGCGCACCCAAGGCAGAATCGTAATTGTGGGACACAATATGCTCCTTCGCGGCCTCCGATACTTCCAAGAGAATTCCCCTTTCGGACAAATTCTTCTGAAGGAACGTGAGCTGGATATCCACGACAGAAACAAGGTCCTTCTTCGAAAGCGGACGGAACACAATCTGCTCGTCGATACGGTTCAGGAACTCCGGCGAGAACACACGCTTGACTTCTTCCTTGATGGCCGTTTCCATACGTTCGTAGTCGTCGGTCTCGCCCATCTTGGTAAATCCCATGCCGGAACTGTGGCGCACTTCGCGGGCACCCGCATTACTCGTCATGATGATAATGGTGTTCTTGAAGTTGATCTTGCGGCCATAGCTATCCGTAAGGATACCGTCGTCCAAAATCTGCAGAAGCAGGTTGTAAATGTCCGGGTGAGCCTTCTCGATTTCGTCGAGGAGCACCACGCAGTACGGGCGCTTGCGCACCTTTTCGCTCAGCTGTCCACCGCCGTCCTCGAAGCCCACATATCCCGGAGGCGCACCGATCAAGCGACTAATGCTATGCTTTTCCATGTATTCGCTCATATCGATACGGATCATGGAATCTTCGCTGCCAAACAGGCTCTGGGAAAGCACCTTCGCAAGTTCGGTCTTACCCACACCCGTGGGGCCCAGGAAGAGGAAACTGCCCATGGGGCGCTTCGTGTTGCGAATACCGGCGCGTGTACGGCGAATCGCCTTAACCACGGCATCTACAGCCGCATCTTGGCCGATAATACGTTCCTTGATTTCGTCGCCCAGCTTCAAAAGTTTCTGCGTTTCCTCGCCAGCAAGGCGGCTGATAGGAATCCCCGTCATCTTGCTGATGCAATCGCGAATTTCATTCTCGTCAACGATCGGCAGATCCGCAGAATCTTCCTTGTTCAGTGCTTCGCGGCGTTCCGCAATGCGGCTTGTCAATTCCTCAATCTTGTCGCGAAGAGATGCAGCCGTTTCATACTGCTGATCGGCAATTGCCTCTTCCTTCTTCTGCATCGCAGAAGCAAGTTCGTCTTCCATTTCCTTGAGGTCCTGCGGCGTACGAATCGAATTCAGGCGCACGCGTGCACCGGCCTCGTCGAGTACGTCGATGGCCTTATCCGGCAAGAAACGGTCGCTGATATAACGTTCGGCAAGCACCACCGCGGCACGGATTGCCTCGGGCGTGTAATGCACCTTGTGGTGCTGTTCATACTTCGGACGCAGCCCATCCAGAATCTGGATAGAATCTTCGGAGTTGGGCGGATTCACGATAATCGTCTGGAAGCGGCGTTCCAGCGCGGCATCCTTCTCGATGTACTTGCGGTATTCGTCGATGGTCGTCGCACCGATGCACTGGAGCTCGCCTCGAGCAAGGGCCGGCTTAAAGATGTTACTGGCATCGAGGCTGCCTTCGGAGCCACCCGCGCCCACAATCGTATGGAGTTCGTCGATGAACAGGATGACCGAACTGTCGACACGCTGCAATTCCGTAATCAGGCCCTTCACGCGTTCCTCGAACTGACCGCGGTACTTGGTACCGGCCACCATGGCCGCCACATCGAGCGTTACCACGCGCTTGTTCATCAGGAGTTCAGGAATTTTCTTCTGAACAATCTTCTGTGCGAGTCCCTCAATAATCGCCGTCTTACCGACACCCGGTTCACCGATAAGTGCCGGGTTGTTCTTCTTGCGGCGGCAAAGGATCTGGATAAGGCGTTCGATTTCACGGCTACGGCCGATAATCGGATCGAGCTTACCCTGCTTGGCAAGCGCCGTCAAGTCGCGACCGAAATGATCCAGAATCGGAGTCTTGGAACGGGACTGGCTGCGAACCTGTTGGCGCGTATCGCCACGGCCCTGGTTGATAAAGCGACCGTCATCACCATCATCGGCACCATCTGCAGGAGCCTGACCATTCATGGCCTCGTTCTTGACCTGCTGCAGGGCCGCATCAAAATTCTCGTAAGTAATGCCAAATGTCGAAAGTGTACCCGCGGCAGGAGATTCGCTCTGCTGCAAAATGGCTAGCATCAGGTGTTCCGGGCCAATGTACTGGTCCCCTTCTTCCTTCGCGATCTTTGCAGCATTAAAAAGAGCCGCCTTGCAACGTGCCGTAAAATTAAGGATTGCCCCATGCGACACGCCGATGGTCATAATGCCACCATTACTCGTCAGCGAGCGCTGCACCGTTTCACCGAGTTCGTTCAGGTTGACCTTAAGCGCCATCAAGGTCTCGGCCGCAAATCCGGAATCCTCACGGACAAGCCCCAGCAACAAGTGTTCAGTCGTTACGCTGTCACTACCCAAGTTGCGGGCCGCAATACGTGCCGCCTGCAAAACAGCCTTCGCCTTTTTCGAAAAAATACCGTTGATATCTGACATATTTCTCCTTAAGCTACTGAATGACGCCGCCGTGCATCACGACACGCCTTTTTGCAAAACTAGCCAATTTTTCGTCGTGCGTCACAATCAAGAAAGCCTGATTAAACTTTTCGTTGAGTTCACCAATCAATTCGTTCAGCATCGCAGAATTCGCCTCATCCAGGTTGCCGCTCGGTTCGTCAGCCAACACTAAGTCGGGGTGGTTCATCAGCGCACGGGCAATGGCCACACGCTGGCGTTCACCGCCACTGAGTTCGCGCGGCAAATGCTTCAGGCGGTCCTTGAGACCCACCGTTTCCAAAAGCATCGCGGCACGTTCACGGCATTCCTTTTCAGAAGTCCCGAGAATACGCCCCGGCACGCACACGTTTTCAATCGCCGTAAATTCACTCAACAGGTGATGGAACTGGAACACGAACCCCACCTGCACACGATGGTAGCGGTCACGCTCGGCATCGTTGAACTTGGAAAGCGCCTTGCCCTTAAAGAGTATTTCGCCAGACGTCGGCGTATCGAGCATCCCCACCAAATTCAAAAAAGTGGACTTACCCGAACCCGAAGAACCCGTGAGAGCCACCAGCTCCCCCGCTTCCATTTCAAAATTCACACCCTTGAGAATCTCAAGGTTCTCGCCCGTCTCGGAGAACACACGACGAAGATCAACAGTTTGTAACAAACTACTCATGTCTAATGGCTCCTACGGGGTCAAGGCGGCTTGCTTTCCATGCGGGGAGAAGCGTTGCAGCCACGCAAAGTGCAATGCCGATGACAAAAATCAAGATCACGTCAATGATGTGCACCGAAATCGGGAAATACGGAATCACGTAGACATCGCCGGGGAGCTTGATAAAGTGGTATGCCTCTTGCAGTTTGCAAAGCACAAGACCGATGGTGCCACCGACAATTGTTCCGCCCACACCGATAAAACTACCCATGAGCATAAAGACGCGCATAACGCCCACCTTACTGAAGCCCATGCTGCGGAGAATGCCGATTTCCTTCGTCTTGTCGATGACGACCATAATCAAGGAGCTGATGATGTTGAATGCTGCCACCAGAATGATAAGGCAAATCACCGCCGCCACGATGAACTTTTCGTAATTCATCCACTTAAGCAACGTGATATTTTTCGTCTTCCAGTCCATCGCGTAATACGGATAACCTAACCACGACGCCAGACTATCGACCGCCTCGCCCGCCAACCAATGGTCATTCAGGCGGAACTGGATACCGGTCACCACGTCGCCGAGTCCCAGCAACTTCTGGAGCTCCGGAATGCCAACATATGCGAGGTTGCCGTCGTACTCGTAGGTGCCCGTCTCGAAGATGCCGCTCACGACGCACATCATCATCTTCGGGCCACCGCTACTGACCATGGCGTCTGGGCTCTGGAAGGTCTGCAACACAAGCTTGTCGCCCACCACCACGCGGAGTCGATTCGCAAGCCCCGACCCAAGAATAATTCCCGGACGCAGCGTGCCGCTCAAGTCCTCGAGGCTATCAACGGAGTAGTTGCCCCACTTCATGTACTTGTGGATGTCGGTTACGCCCTTCGAGGATTCGGGGTCGATACCGTAAATCACGATACCGTCATTCACCTTCTTGGAGCTGATGCCCACCTTGTAAATGATAAACGGTGACGAAGCCACCACGCGAGAATCTCGCGCACGGACTTCCTTCGTCAGGCTATCGTACGGAGCAATCATTTCCCCATTGTACGCCATCACCTCGAAGTGGGCGTCCTTCCCAATCATCTGGGCGGTCACCTCTTCTTCGAAGCCGTTCACCGCGGCAAGGGCCACCACCAGCGCAAACACGCCGATAGAAACGCCGAGCATACTGAAGATACCGATAAGCGAAACGAAGAGGCTCTTGCGTTGAGCCCCCAGGTAACGCCAGGCGATGAGCCACTCAAGCTTGCTCATCTACTAGCAAGTCTCCGGCTTCATGAGCGGGAACAGCTGCACGTCGCGGATGGTCTGCTGGTTGGTGAGGAGCATAACCATACGGTCGATGCCGAAGCCCACGCCGCCCGTCGGCGGGAGACCGCTTTCCACAGCATGCATGAAGTTTTCGTCCATCGGGTGGGTTTCACCTTCACCTCCACGGCCACGACGCACCTGGTCTTCCAAGAGTTCGCGCTGACGGATCGGGTCGTTCAGTTCGGTATAAGCGTTACCGAGTTCCCAGCCGTTGGCATACGGTTCGAACTGTTCGATGAGGCCTGCGATGCTACGGTGCTTCTTGCAGAGCGGCGTGCTTTCGGTCGGCATATCCTTGATGATCGTCGGCTGGATGAGCTTGCTTTCCACCGTGAGGTCGAAGAGTTCCAAGATGCCACGGCCACGAGTAAATTCACCATCAAGGTGACCGCCGAGTTCTTCCATCTTAGCCTTGATTTCGTCGTCACTCATTTCGTTGACCTTGAGGCCGCCGAACTTTTCGATAGCTTCGATCATGCTGTAGCGCGGCCACGGGGCCTTGAAGTCGATTTCCTTGCCCTGATAGTCAATCTTGGTGGTGCCGTTAGCGGCAATACAGGCACGTTCGTAGATGTTTTCGAAGTGCACCATCATGTCGTTGTAGTCGGCGTAGGCTTCGTAGAATTCAAGGCCTGTGAATTCCGGGCTATGCGTACGGTCCATGCCTTCGTTACGGAAGTTCTTGCTGAATTCGAAAACCTTTTCCATGCCGCCCACGATGCAGCGCTTCAGATAAAGTTCCGGAGCCACGCGCAAGTAGAGCGTCATGTCGCAAGCATTGTGGTGCGTGGTAAACGGACGGGCGTTTGCACCGCCATAAATCGGCTGGAGCGTCGGAGTTTCGACTTCGATGAATCCCTTTTCAATCAGGTATTCACGGATAGCCTGCATAATCTTGGAACGCTTGATGAAGACTTCCTTCACATCGTCGTTCAGGGCCATGTCGATGTAACGCTGACGGTAACGGGTATCCACGTCGGCAAATTCGTTGAACACAACCTTGTTGCCGTTTTCGTCGACCTTTTCCTTGGCGACCGGAAGCGGACGCACGGCCTTCGAAAGCATGGTCACCTTCTTCACGTGCACGGAGTATTCACCCGTCTGGGTTTCAAACATGGTACCGTTCACGCCAATAAAGTCACCGAGGTCGGTCATCTTCACGATTTCATAGTTTTCTTCGCCCACTTCGTCACGGGCGACCACCACCTGCAAGCGACCATAGCGATCCTTGAGGTGCATAAAACACATTTTGCCCTTGCGGTTAAAGCGAACCACGCGGCCAGCAAAAGCGACTTCTTCGCCAGATGCCATCAGGGCATCCTTATTTTCCTTCAACACCTTGGAATCATGCGTGCGGTTGAACTTGTGCGGATAAGCTTCCACACCCATTTCCTTGAACTTGTCGAGCTTAGCGAGGCGCGCTTGCACCTGGTCGTTCATATCTTGCATTGCCATAATTTTGTCCTTGTTAATTTTTTACGAGGACAAATGTAGAAAATTCTACAACTCTGCGTGGCGGCGCATCTTGCGGATATTCTGCGGAAGCACGTGATTGTGCCACTGAATCCATTCATCGTAATAGATGTACTGGCGTTCACGGCGTCTAAAGTTACGACCGTGAACAATGCGGCGGCCGTTCTTGACTTCTACCGGGATTGCGATATGCAGGCATTCATGGTAAACGACACCTGCCACGGCGTATTCCGGGCAGTTCGCGGCATCGTAGCCCCGGCTAATGCTGATCAAATGGAATTCCTCGCCGGTCACAGGGTCCTGACGGACCGAATGGAAACTGAGTCCACCGACGCGGTTGCTCCACGTGATGCGGCAAGTTAATTTATCTTCAAAATAGGTGCTATTGATCGCGGCAAGCACATCGTTCAGGTTATGGTACTTGCCCTGCGGCTTGATCGGCGGAAGACGGCCCTTGCTCGACAAGGATTCATCGCCACGGTCGGCCAGGATCTGTTCCACCAACGTCCAAAAACGGCTCACCAGGTCCTTGATAATCGCCTTGTTCTTCGCCGTTTTACGCCGAACCGCATGTTCAGCCCATTCTGCAGCCAGTTCTCGAGCCGGAGCAAATTCCGGGTCTTTCATATAAGCTGGTAAAATCACTTCGGGATGCCCAAACAGCACTCCCCCCTTGCAGCGAATGCTCTTCTTGAGTTGCGTATTGTACTTGAAATGCACCAAGCCATTCTGCGAAACCGAAGCCGGAACTTTTGGCTTTGCCGGTTCCTGGGGAGCATCAGCATTGTTCCCGAACAGGTCAAGTTGCATTCCGAACAAATTCATTTTCAGTTTCCGCCAATCAAACCTTCAAAGCGGTTCACCGCCAAGAGCCCGCCAAAATAGCTCTCGGGCAATTCCAAAAGCGAATAATGTTCCGAAATACCATAAACGGCATCTTCGATACTGTCAGGCAAGTACACGATATAGCTATCATTTTCCGGAGTCTGCAAATGTTCCGGAGTACAGAACTTCGGGTCCGTCTCGCTAAAATACATGCGACAGGATATCGGTCTCAAAGGATAAACCGTACAGTCCCCCGCCTTGTCCGAGAACGGGCAGGGTTTCCACGCCGCAAAGTAATCGTGCAGCGCCTTGTCTTCGGCGTAGTCATCCAGATCCATCTGGGAACCTTGGCCTTCGCCATCCGCAATTTCGCCTTTTTCGGCTTCCGTCCTACGCGATTCAAACATCCTGCTAAAGAGGGACGAACGCACCTGGCACGCCTCCATAATATCAAGCAGGTCATTCCGCCCCCGGAGGTCGCCATATAGAGTCAGCAACTCAAAAGGTTCCACCGACATCGGATAGTGATGACAGCAGTTCCCGCAGGCGGGCCTACACTGGATCGGTCGCGGCTGTTGCGGCAAAACCGCATCGAGATACTCCGAAAACAGGCGGTGGTATTCCCTTGTAAACTCGCGAATAAGTGGGAGCTGTTCCACCAGGTTGTCAGGACCTACCGCACATTCCCTACCCAGGTCTGCCGCCAGGGCATCCAGACGGTCGCGTTCGCGTCCGAGTAGCGAAGACAAGCGCATTTCGGCTATCCGAAACGCCTTGGTGGGAAAATACTCGCGGTACGCAGTCATACTATAAAGATAGATATTTTTGATATCAAGCGAAAAAAACGCCAAAAAAGCCACAAAAAACGATAAATATCACTTTTTCTCTCAAAAAAAACAGATTGAAATTTCATTTTTGTAAGAATAAAGTTATTTTTTAGGTAAATGGGAATAATGTAATGAAAAACGTACTTAAATCCAAATTTTTGTGGACAGCCGCCCTTGCGGCCTGTTTGACCATCGCCGGATGCAACATTTTCAACCCCACCGAAAATGTAAACATCAAGAATGACGACCCCAACGCGCTCACCTACGAAGGTTATATCAAGTTCCGAGACAACGAATATAGCAACGCAGAAGAATACTTCAACAGGGCTATCGCTGCGGACTCCTCGCACTCCGAGGCGTGGCTCGGCCTCATGAAATCCATTCTGAACCGCAAGCTAAACACCACTGCGGAAACGAACGTGTTCGCCCTGCTCAAGTATGTCAACGCAGACCGTGATGCCGATGACAAGACAGTACCGTTCGCAGACCTTCCCGACTCAGTTGCAGCGCCCCTGAGAGAAGCAATCGATTCCGTCAATTACATTGCCACGCAGTTTATCGAACGCGACAAGAACGGCAAGACCGACGGCAAAGTCACTTACAAATACATCTCGGACGGATACATGGTTATCCAGATGCTGAAGACTATGCTCGTTCTCAAGACCAAGATGCCCTTGCAATGTGCCGACAAGGAGGCAAGAGTCGCACTCGGCGACAGCCTCTGCAGTATGCAGACAATCCTTAACGACTTCAAGGGCGATCCTAACGAGACCGTCGAAACCTTCCATGAAGTCTTCAACACTTGCGAAACGAATCCAGAAAGTATGACATCGCTCTTCGAAGACTACCTCCAGGGTTTCAGCAACGAAGCGGGTTACCTGACCAAGGAAGCCAAGAACCAGGCTATCATGGGTATGTGCTCCGCCCTTGCACAGGAAACAGACATTCCCGAAGACGATTCCACCAAGCAGGCAAGGACCATGAACATCATCATCGGTCAGCTTGGCTATAGCGACATCATCGATGACGACGGCGATGGATGCGTCGACGAAGAACTCTACGACGGCGAAGACAACGACGGCGACGGCGAAATCGACGAAGACATCAGCGACAAGACGAACGAAATCCATTACGACGATATGGTCATCATGAGCAACATCGCCCAAAAGAAGATGACCATCAAGGAACTCCGCGTGATCAAGTCTGCCGGCCCGAACGGAAAGTACAGGAGCGTCGACATCGACATGAACGGCAAGACCGTAGAAGACGACCCCGATGAACTTGACCGCGAATGGAGTTTCATCTATTCGAACTATAAGGATCGCGTCAACAACAACGACCACCGTCTCGTTTTCTCCAAGGACCTTCCCTGGAACATGGAAGGCGGCGTTGAAGGTTTGAAGGAAAGAAAACGTCTCATCGCACAAGACACCAACAAAGACAATCCCACCTATAGCCTCGAAGATCGCAAGTCCATGGTCGGCGGTTGCTGGGTCAACTACGACGAAGACTCTTTCAAGAAATGGTTCGAAGGGAGGACTAAGTAATGAAAAAGCTCCTTGTATTCTTGATTCTTATTTTGACTGTAGCGTCCTTTGCTATCAAGGCGCCGACACATAGGTCTCTGCGTGCAGAAGCCATGGGTAATGCCCACGTAGCCTTGGTCGACGACAAGGAAGCCATCTACTTCAACTACGCCGGTTTGAACCAGATCAACCGCTTGGGTAACTACGAGGAACGCCCCGAACAGGGCTACTACCCGCGTAACCTCGGCGACATGAGATTGAACCTCGGCGGTGCAGGTCCCTTCGAAACCTATTTCTCCACCTACAACGTGGCGAAGGATGTCCAGAAAATCTATAGCCGCGCCAGCAAGGTTGCCGCAGACAGTGGCCTGAAAGAATCCAACGTGCTTCTGGACTCTCTTTCGGCACACCCCGAACTCATCCACAAGATGAACGGCTACGACCACAAGTACCTCTCCATGAAGATCAAGATGGATGCAGAAATGGCGTTCCACAACTTCGGTGGTGCCATCTGGGTGGACGGTAACGTCGCCCCCTACATGGATGCAGGCCTGATTGTTCCGCAGATTGTCGTCGACACGTTCTACGTCGATGGCGTGGCCCAGGTCGGTACCGCTTACGGCTTTACCGATGAATTCGCCGCCGGTATCGGTATCAAGTTCGCAAAGCGTCACAAGGTCGAAAGTGTCCAGATTACCATGGTCAACTACGACAACATCCAGGACACCCTGGAAAACCGCTATCACGATGTCGCCGACGAATTGTTTGACTTCAGCTCAATGTCTTTCGCACTCGATCTCGGCGTACTCTACCAGGTCGCCCGTGAAGTCCGCCTCGGTCTTTCCGTCCGCGACATCTACTTCAAGGAACTCGCCGGAGACAAGATTACGCCGAACATTACCGCCGGTATCAACTACAGCCCGCGATTCTTCAACAAGAATACAGGCTTTGGGCGTAAGTTCAACATCGCCTTCGACTACGCCGATGCTATCAACGGACAGAACAACTACAAGTTCCTCTCCCACATCAACTTCGGTATGGAAATCGAGCAAACCCTGCTAGCATGGCCTGGATACAACAACGCCATCCGATTCCTTGCGCTGCGCCTTTCTGGCGGTTTCAAGGGCGGCTACCCCGCTGCAGGTTTCGGCCTCGAAGTCTTGAGACTCGTCACGGTTGAATTCGCGACCTGGGCAGAAGAACTCGGTTACTACACCGGCCAGGATGAAGAACGTATCTACATGGGCCAGCTGAGTATCGGCTTCTAATAGCTCATTCGCAAAAATTTGAAAGAGCTCCTTCGGGAGCTCTTTTTTTAGTACTGAATCCCGTCTCCCCTCCGCCTTGCTCCGAGGATGACACGCTCCAGGATGACACTCAAGTCACTTTTTATCCTGGGGGACGAGGCGTTCCACGATGCGGAACAGGTCGTTATAGATTTCAAGGAAGTCCTCAATCCAAATCGGATCGCGTTCGCCCACCACGTGGAAGGTTTCCTCCAGTGTATGCAGGGCGTTGTAGGGGCCGACAAGGCTCCCTGCAGGAACAGAGGCCGTTCCACGGTAAAGGTCCGTCGCCACAAGGCGCGCACGCAAGCTACGCCTTAAGCGAGCAATCAGCGCGGTACGGAGCGACAGCAGTTCGTCATGGGCCTGCAGGAGCAGTCCTTCGCGGATCCACCCCTCGACCACGTTCAACCTGCGAAGAGTCGATTCCCTTTCGGTCGCCGGGACAAGCAGCATCTTTGCGGAAAGCGTCTGCTTAAGCTTCGCCGACATGGCAAAAAGCATATCGTTGTTCCAGATAACCATCGGATTTTCGGCAAAGCGGTCCGAGGCATCCACACGGGGCGTATGCGTCTTGATCCAGCGTTCCAGCTTATCGGCCACCATCGAAGCTTCCGGGAGCCTATCCACGGCAAGATACTCTCCGGCGCGGTTAAACAGATTGTCTGCATAGACCATACGCCAATGCGGCAGCTTTCCGCTCTTGCGGATAGCATCAATACCTTGGCGAATGTTTTCCAGGCGCTCTTGCATAAACTAATGACCAGCCTGATTCATCTTCTGCAGCGGAGTGACGCCGATTTCCACGCGACGGTTCAAGCGGCGGTGTTCCTCGCTATCGTTCGGATACTTGGGCATGTGTTCACCGAAGCCTGCGGCAAAGAGCCTATCCGGCGGGAATCCCTGCGCAATCAGGGTCTTTACCACGTTCACGGCGCGTTCAGTCGACAAATTCCAGTTCGTATAAGTCTTGGACTTCACCGGAGTATCGTCGGTAAAGCCGCTCACCATAATCACGTCAGTAGAATCCAGCGCTTCCAGGAGGCCCTTGCTGATGCCACGAATCACGCCCTCGCCTTCCTTAGTGAGGTCAGCGCCGTTAATCGGGAAAAGGAAAGAAGCCTGAATCTGGATCTTGCCGTCTTCAAGCGCGATAAGGCCTGCCTCGATAGAAGTCTGCAAGCTCTTGGACAAAAGCGCATTGCGTTCCGCCGCAATCTTGCGCATTTCTTCTTGGCAGCTGAGGACTTCCTCTTCGGTACGCGTCAGGTCTTCGGCCTTCTGCTCCTTAAGGGTTGCCATCGCCACAAACGCAAGGATGAATAGCGAAACCAGGGCTACGCCCAAGTCCGTGTACGCCATCCAAGGATTGCTGTTATCTTCTCGTTTCAAGCGCATCCGTTAGCCCTCGACCTTCGGCTGTTCAGCAGGGGTAGCAGGTGCCGCCGAACTACGCTGCGTCTGTTCCAATACTTCGAGCAAAATTTCCTGCGTCTTGACGGCATTTTCCATAAGCACTTCGCTCGCGCGTTCGTGGAATGCTTCGAGAGACTGGTTGAGGTGTTCCACGAAGCTTTCTTCCTCTTCGCGTTCCGCAGTATCGCCCGAGAGCTTTTCGAGAATCGTCTCGAGACCGGCACGCAGCATTTCGAGATTTGCGCTGAGTTCGGACTGGTTCACGCGCATAAGCTCTGCGGTTTCCACGATATTTCCGCCCAGGGCATCCGTCGCTTCTTTTTCCTTGACCACGCGATTGTCGATGCTTTCGGTGAGAGCCTTCTGGGCTTCAAGCAGCACGGCAGAAGTTTCGGAAAGTTTCTGGAAGGCGCCGAGGATATCGGAAGAAAGGGTCGAGAGTTTTTCGGCAACGGACTGAGAAAGTTCTGCAGAACCCGCCTGTGCCTTTTCGGCCACCTGAAGTGCCACATTCTTGAGAGTTTCCAGGCCTTCCTTCTGGGAATCCACATTGGCAGAAGTTTCGGCAGCGAGGCGTTCCATGAAGGAATTCCACTGTTCGTTCGACTGCTTGACCTGTTCCGAAACAGCAGAAGCGATATCCTTCGTCGAACCTTCCATCGCCTGGGCCGTTGCGGCGGCAACGCCGTCAAGGCCTGACTTCACATCAGAAGCAACCTTCGCAAGAGCAGATTCGACGTTGCCAGAAACTCCTTCCAGAGAAGACTTGACTCCAGAAGAAATACCTTCGAGACCGCCGTTCAGCGTAGCAGAAATTCCATTCAATTTTTCATCAAGCTTAGCCGGGATCGATTCCACGGAAGCAGAAAGTGTCTTGATATTCTGTTCCATCGGAGTAAACGCACCCGAAAGCGAACCGCTCACAGAAGCACCCAAATTTTCGACGGACTTATTCATTCCTGCAACTGCAGAAGCCAGGGAGTCGTTCAGCTTGGCCGTCGTCGCGGCAAGTTCCTCGCCAACCATCGCGACAACACCCGAAAGGCCTTCCTTTACAGAAGATGCCACCGTAGACAGATTCTTTTCGACAGAATCAAAGAGACGTTCCAGTTCATCCTTCGCACGAGCTTCTTCGCTTTCTTCGGCCTCGCTATCCCCCTGCAAGTCAAGAGTGTAGGCATCGAGGCGGGCAACAAATTCATCGCGAGAGGCAATCATCATATTGCGGCTCGCATTCAAGATAAGAGCCGCAAACAAACCACAAAGGCTAGTACCGAAAATACCCTTCATGTTCTGGAACAGAAGCTGGATTGTATCAAGAGTTCCCTGCGTCGTAGAATTGTCAATAGCGCCACCGGCCGTCGCCACGGAATACATCAAACCGAAGAACGTACCCATAAGGCCGAGCAGAATCACGGAGCCACCGGCGCTACGCGGGATGGCAATGCCGACACTGTTCGAAAGGACTTCGTAGGCCATTGAGGAATCAAGGCGAATCTTCTTCGCGATTAAGTTCTTGGCAAGGGCGACACGCTTGGCAACGACACCATCTCCCGAAACATAACCGCCACGGTTCTTGCAGGTTTCCAGAATTTCGTTTTCGGCAGCGATCTGCTTAACCGCCTTGAGAGCCACCAACTGTTCGCCAATGAACACGGCAAAAATGGCCACCATGATAACCCAGCCGAACAACGGGGCGCCAAAATAAAAAGCGGCCGCCATCAAGGCAATGAGCCCGACCACGGTAAGCGCCAAAATCATCTGAAATGCATTTTTCATTTTATACCTGCATCCTTAAGCCTTCTTCAAGGCTGTTGTTTCGAATAAATTCAACTGACCGCGCGAGAATCCGCGCAGGAACAAAGCCCACTTGCTCTGGTACCATTCAATAATCTGGATGGTGAGCCCGCGTGCGTAATCACAAAAATCATCGGTAAACGCGAGGAACGCATTTTCGTAGGCGTAATGCGGATTCCAGAAGCGACAAATATTACGGGCGCACGAAGACGCCGAGCTGTAATAATGAGGCGCCCCCTTCGTATTGAAGGCAGCCGCGAAACGCTTCTTCGCGAGGCTATTCAGCGAGCTACGCAACGACACCACCATGGCATTTTCCTTGTCGCGGAGCGACGCTTCCAAACTGGGGAGCAGTTTGGAAACCGCATCCACGGCACTTTCGGAGTGCCAGTACTTGCAGAGTTTTTCCTGGAGCTGCATCACACGGCCGTGCATGCGGACGAACAAAGGTTCGGCGTCGCTCACCAGCAGGTGAATGGTCGCCGAATAGAACGCGTTGATATCCTGCTTGTTGTTCTTGACGGTCAACGCCCAGCCCTTTTCCTCGTCGTGATGCAGGAAGTCGCCCCCTTCGAGCAACAGGCGCATCACTTCGTCCGTCGAAAAACGCTGCATCCACTTGGTGCGGAACTCGTCGTAAAGCTTATTGGCATCCGCGATAATCTGCGGGAAACTGGAATCCGCCAATTTCCACGCCGTCTCGCTAAAGGAAATCAGTTCCGAAGTACCGACATTGACCGCCGGGTCGTTCAACATGGCATCCAAGTGTTCGTGCAGCACGATAGACCACGTCACCATCATCGACTGCGAAAGTGTCGCGATCATCGTCGAGCGGTTCGGACGCACCGAAAGACGGACACTGTTGCCCGTCATCTTTCGAATGGACCTGCGGAACGCTTCTTGCACTCGGACTCCTTAGAAGGCGGTTTCTATGCGGTGCCAGATATTGCGGTTAACACGCTTGCCCTGGGAGGCCAGTTCTTCAGCTTCGTTGCGCACATCGGCTTCAAGGTTATCCTTGATCAGCCCCTTGTCGCCATCGAACTTTCCACCGGGTTCCAGGTACAGGCCATACACGTTATTAGAGATAACCGTTTCCGTCGACATGACCTGCCCAGCACGCACCGAAAGCGCATAGCGGTTACGAACAAATTCACAATGCGCCAGGAATACTTCAGGCACATCGTCAATCCACAGGCCATAGTAGTTGTTCACGAACTTGACGTTTTCGAAAATTCCCTTGGAACGGAACACCGTGTTACGGAAGGCGTTTTCGATAATGAGGTTCTTGATTTCAAAAGGACGGTTCGCCGAAACGAAATGCACACCATTCCAGCTCTTCACGGAATCTGCGCTCCTGAAAACTACCGGAGCAGCCTCGGTACCAATAATCTTGACGGCGCCACGGAACATGAGCTTTGCATATTCACCCATGAGCACAGTCACGCCCGGTTCGATTTCCAGGGTATCCTTAGCAGAAAAGACAGCGCCCTGCTCCAGCAGGTAAGGGCTGTCCGCCACCACCAGTTTCACCTTTCCGTTTTCAATCGGCGGAAAAGGCATCTCCCCTGCCACTGCCGCACCGGCAAACAGCAGAGTCGAAATCAACACTCCCGACCATTTCTTAAAACGAGAAATCAAAATTCACTCCTCAGCTTGATTTTCTGAATCACATGCATATCGGGAATGACATTGTCAGCCACAATATCATTGACACTCAGGTCACCCGTCAGTTCCATCTTGACGCTGGAGATTGCACCATGCGTCATGTCGAAAAGAATCGAGCCGGTTCCCACAATAAAACCCTTACTTTCCATACGGAGGTCGGAGGTGGAATCGGGGATTTCCTTGTACTTGAGGTTCATCCCGATTTTTGCCATCTGGATTCCGTCATGGACATACTGATCTTCGAGCGTAAACGACTTATACACCACCGTCTTACCCGATGCACCGGGGATTTCAACAGGACGTTCCCAGGTTTCGCCAAGACGAACGGCCTTACCCGGCAACAGGGGCTGAACCTTCAGGAAAATACGGATCAGGTCCAGAGCCTCGGTTCCAAGCATCACAGAATCTTCGATGAAAGGATCGCGCACGGAGCCATCCTTCGCCATCTTGAACTGGAAATGTTCCGTAGACATGTAGCGTTCCATGCTGCGGAATTCTTCGACGGAGCGCTTGTCGGACTTGTAGTCCACAGAATCGATTTTCAGCTGGAACTTGGCGGAACCGTCATCGTAGGCCGTCAGGAGAGAATTCGTCGCACGAACATTCAGATGCGTATTCATCGCTTCGGGCGTAGCCGAAACGGAATCCGTCGCCGGAAGAATCGCGTTCAGGGATGTTTCAAGGTAATACGTCTGCGGGGGGACATTCTGGGTGTTAAACGCAAGAACGAATTCATTCCCATCACAGGCACAAAGAGCAAACAGAGCTGCGGAGCTCAATAAAGATTTAAAGAAATTCATATGTAGAATATAGTATTAACTAATTCCCTTGTTGCCGCTATCGCCTTTTTGCAGGCGCATTTTCTGAAAGAAAGCCTTCAGAATTCCAAGGCATTCATCGGCAAGCAGGCCACCGTCCACTTCGACTTCGCGTTTGAGCGCGTTATTCGAAATGACGTCGATGGTCGTGCCACAGCCGCCAAAACGTGTATCCGGGGAACCGTAGACCACGCGGGAAACACGGCTATTGAGAATGGCCCCCGCACACATCGGGCAGGGCTCCAGGGTTACATACAAAGTACAACCTTCCAGACGCCAGTTATCGAGGGCACTCGCCGCCGTCCCAATAGACAAAATTTCGGCATGGGCGGTCGCATCCTTGAGCATTTCGATCTGGTTATGGCCTTTACCGATGACAGCGCCATCTTTCACGATGACACAACCGATAGGGATTTCCCCTTCGTCAAACGCTTTTTCGGCCTCGCGGAGCGCCATGCGCATGTAGCGTTCGTCGTCCGCAGTTATCACAGGCCTCTCCCGTAGGCGCAGTAGGAGTCTTCTTGCATGTAGTCGCCGTCATGGTAGTAGGCGGCGCGGGCGCGGCAACCGCCGCAACGGTCGTTAAACTTGCACTTGCCGCAGGCACCGGAATAGGCCTTGGTGCGGAGTTTCTTGAACACTTCAGCATTCGCCCAAATTTCGTCGAACGGAGTATCGTGCACGTCACCCGCTTCTTCCATCATGTAGGCGCAGGGGCGCACCTTCCCGATGGGGCTTACAATGCAGTAGCTGAGACCCGCAAGACATCCGCGGCTGTAGCGCGTCTTGATGTCGAGCTGGTCGGCGATGCGCAGGAACTGCGGGGCGCAGGTGGGCTTCACGGGAATGCCGAGCATGCGGCTCTTTTCCATAATCTTGCGGAGAAGTCCTTCGTATTCAGCGACGCGGAGGGCGTGTCCTTCAATTTCCTTGCCGCGACCAACAGGAATCAGGAAGAAAATCTGGTGATTCACCGCGCCGATTTCCTTGACCCAGTCCATGATGTCGAAAATTTCGTTCTGGTTCCAGTCCATAATCGTCGTGTGAATCTGGAACGGGAGTCCTGCCGCCTTGCAGTTTTCGATACCCATCATCGTAAGTTCGAAAGCATTCGGGAGACCGCGGAAATCATTATGACGATCGTGATCGATACTGTCGATGCTGATCCCCATCGCCATGGCACCAGCCTTCTTGAGTTCAAAGGCCAAGTCGTGCGTAATGAGCGTGCCATTCGTGCCGAACACCGGACGAAGTCCCTTGCTCGAAGCGTGGGCCACCAGTTCCACAATGTCCGGGCGTGTCATCGGCTCGCCACCGCTAAAGATCATAATCTTGAACCCCGCCTTCGCGATTTCGTCAATCAGCTTGAGGGCTTCTGCCGTTGTGAGTTCAGCAGCCTTGTTCTCGCCTGCATCCTGGTAGCAGTGCTTGCAGGTCAGGTTACACTTGTTGGTGGTCATCCAAGATACAATCATTCAAAACCTCATTTAGATCGCAGCGTCACCTTCGGTTCTATGACGTGGCACAAAGATAGAAAAAACCGCCTCGGGGTGGAGACGGTTTTTAGTGGATGATGCAGGGGTCGAACCTGCGACCCGCTGATTAAGAGTCAGCTGCTCTACCAACTGAGCTAATCATCCATTGTCGCTTGGACGCGCACAATTATAGAATTATCAAAAGCGGTTGTCAAGGGATTTTCTCAAAAAATTTCAGATTTTTTTTACACCCTTGTCCAAGCCTCTTCTAAAGTCCCTTAAACACCTTGCGGGCCGCTTCGACGGTACGGTCAATGTCATTTTCCGTATGGGCGGAGCTCACGAAAATCGCCTCAAACTGACTCGGCGCGAGGTAGATTCCCTCGTCAAGCATTCCAAGGAAATAGCGACGGAACAGTTCCAAGTCCGACTTTTGCACATCGGCAAAGCATTCCACGGGCCCTTCAGTAAAGAAGATGCAGCCCATAGAACCCACCTGATTGGTTGCAAGCGGAATTCCAGCATCCTTCGCGGCGTCCTGGAGGCCCGCAATCAGGCGCTTCGTCATCGCTTCGGCATGCACGTACAGCTCCGGATGCGCCGAAAGTTCGCGCATCGTGGCAAGCCCCGCCGCCATCGCGACCGGATTGCCCGAAAGCGTACCCGCCTGGTAGATTCCACCGAGAGGGGCAATCTGTTGCATCACATCGAGGCGACCGCCATAGGCGCCTACCGGCATTCCACCGCCGATAATTTTTCCGAAAGTCGTCAGGTCCGGCTTGATTCCATAGAACCCCTGTGCACAGTGAATTCCGACGCGGAAACCCGTCATGACTTCGTCGACGATCAGGAGTGCGCCATGCTTCTTGGTTTCTTCGGAAAGCGTCTTCAGGAACTCGGGCTTTGCGGGCACGACACCCATGTTCCCCGCTACCGGCTCCACGATGACGCCTGCAATTTCGTCACCAATCTTGTCGAACAGTTCCTTCACGCCCGCCACATCGTTGTACTGGAGCGTGAGCGTGTACTTGGCGAGGTCAGCAGGCACGCCCTTGCTGCTCGGCTTCCCCGTCGTAAGCATGCCCGAACCCGCCTTGATGAGCAGGCTGTCGCTATGGCCGTGGTAGCAACCTTCAAACTTCACAATCTTGTCGCGGCCTGTAAATCCGCGAGCCGCACGGATAGCGCTCATGGTCGCCTCGGTACCGCTGTTCACCATGCGGATCATCTCGACACTCGGAACAAGGCTCATCACGAGCTTCGCAAGTTCCGATTCCAAGCCGCACGGAGCGCCAAAGCTGAGCCCGTTCTGCGCCGTCTCGGAGACTGCCTTGATTACAGAATCATGCGCGTGTCCCAGGAGCATCGGGCCCCAGCTACCCACGTAGTCGATATAGTCGTTGCCATCCACATCGTAGATATGGCTCCCCTTCGCACGGGCAATAAACGGAGGCGTCGCCCCCACGTTACCGTACGCACGCACCGGGCTGTTCACGCCACCCGGCATCAAGGTTTTCGCTTCTGCAAAGAGTTTTTCGCTTAAAGAATGATTCATACCCTAAAAATAGAAAATCCGACCCGAAGGCCGGACTCTCTTCAAAATTACTCGATGTAATTTAGCCGATATTAGAGGTTGTGCGGACCGATATTGGCGCAACCGAATTCGACGTCCACCTGTTCAAAGAAGTATTCAACCTGGCCGCCTTCCTTCGTATCGCAAGCGAGCTTGGCACCAACGCAACCGGTACCAACCGTGTACTGGTTATCGTCCAATTCGCTAATCGGAGCGCACTTGGCCTTGAAAGCTTCAACATTCGCATCATCAGCGGCAATAGCATGGCAATAATGCTTCTGCATGCCGGCAACAGTCTGAATTCTGTCACAAGAAACAACGGCCTTGCCGTCAAGCTGAGTCTTGGAGCTACCACCATTAGAGGATGCGTTAGAAGAGGAATCATCGCCGCAAGCGGTGAAGAGGGCTGCCATGCCGAGAGCGGCAATCATCATGAACTTTTTCATTTTGTTCTCCATTGAGTTTAAGATTTGTCTGTTACGACACGGCAAATATACCTTATTTTTACAGACAAAGCAGTAAAAATTAATTTACCAAAACAATTAAGAACAAATGTCTACCCAATGCAGAGTAGCGCTCTACTTCAGCAAGCCCAGTTCAAGCGCTTCCTTGGCGTGGTAAGTGATGATGATATCGGCACCGGCACGCTTCATGGCAATCAGGTTCTCGCGGATGATGGCTTTTTCGTCAATCCAGCCCATTTTCGCAGCAGCCTTTACCATCGAATACTCGCCACTGACGTTGTACACGGCTACAGGAACATTGCTCATGTCAGCCGTCTGACGCAGGACATCGAGGAAAGCGAGTCCCGGCTTCACCATCACGATATCGGCTCCTTCTTCAAGATCCAGTTCCACCTCATGCAGGGCTTCGCGACCGTTGCGCACATCCATCTGGTAACTCCGACGGTTGCCGAAATGCGGAGCGGAATCCGCCGCGTCGCGGAACGGTCCATAGTAGGCACTCGCGAACTTTGCACTGTAAGCCATAATCGGCACATTCGTAAAACCCTTTTCGTCGAGTTTTGCACGAATCGCCGCCACACGGCCATCCATCATGTCCGACGGCGCCACCATATCGGCACCGGCGTCCGCATGCGAAAGTGCGGTCTTTGCCAGAAGTTCAAGAGTCGGATCGTTATCCACATCGCCATTTTCCTTGACGATACCGCAATGGCCATGACTCATGTATTCGCAAAGGCACACATCGGTAATCACGAACAGTTCCGGGAACTTCGCCTTGATGGAACGCACCGCACGTTGCACAATTCCGTCGTCATCGTAAGCGGACGAAGCGATTTCATCCTTAAAGCTCGGAATTCCGAACAAAAGAATCGACTTGATGCCAAGTGCGACACAGCTTTCGAGTTCCTTCAGAATTTCATCGATCGAGAAACGGAACTGCCCCGGCATCGACGGGATTTCTTCCTTGACACCCTCCCCCTCTACCACGAACATCGGGTAGACGAGAGAATCTGGGTTCACTGCGGTTTCCGCAACCATATTGCGGATCGTTTCATTCTTGCGTAAGCGGCGTGGACGAATAATCATTTTTAGTCTCTTGTTTTAAGTTCCTTATTCAATATAACAAAAAAGGTCCCGCTATGGGGACCAAAAGATTCAACTACAAATCACCTTGGTAGCTTGGCGGAATAATGAAGAACGCTTCGCTATATTCAATCGATGAATCCATACCGTTATTTGTCGAGACAAAGACATAGGCGCGTCCCACCTTCAGGTTATCGATTTTCTCCGTCATCGTAGCCGTCATCGTATTCCCGACCACCTTGGCATCCTTAATCTCCCATTTATTATTATTCCATTGCTCCGGGAGTTTGTCTTTTTCCGAATCAATCGCGTGCACTGGATACTGCCCTATCGCAAGGGTCGGATAATCCAAATCTTCGGTAATGAATTCACCTTCACTCAAGGTTACCTTGATCGTAAAGGTCGCATTGTAGGTTTCACTCTTCGTATTCAGTCTTTCCCAGGTCGGTTCCGAAATTTCAAACGTAGCCACCTTCGAAGCAGACTCCGTTGAACGAGCGATCATCGATTTCGCCCATGCCAACTGTTCTGCCGTTCCGTTGGGATCTTCCTTGTCGTCCGAATCAGATTTCGGTTCCTCGGTAACGGGGCTTGCCTCTGGCACACCCGATTCGACCAACGTGAATTCATAATCGTCTACACCAAACGGACTAATCGAGAATTTTCCTTCATGAATGTCGAGAGGAATATCATTTCCCATAAGGACAATCGTCAACGAGCCTTCCTTGAACGAGTCCGTCGAGCCAGTCCAGGTTCCCTCTGCAACAACCGCGTTTTCAAATGTGGAAATGTTATTCTTTTCCTTCACCTTTTGTTCGGTGACAATAAAGGAACCGTCCTTGAACAGGTAGACGGCATCCACCATCGTCTTGGTCTGCCCTTTATCTGAAACACGCTGTTCATCAGTTGCATACCAGGCAACTACCTTATCAGCATCAAAACCTTCTGGAAAAAACGCCGAAACCTTGGTGGTCTCATCACCCGACTCTTCGCCGCTAGAACTACTGATATCTTCATCAGGAGTTGCATCCTTTTTATCTCCGGAACTGCTACTTATGTCCGCAGAATCTATAGACGAACTGGACTCCGTTGTTGCATCAGCTCCAGACGGACTGCTCGATGAATCATCGCCACAACCGACCAACATTCCCATAGCCAGGGCAAGACCGAAAACGAGTGTTTTTTTCATAGGAGGCTCCTTTGTTACAATTTTCTTCCGAAAAATATACTTTTCTAAAGAAAAAAGCACACGAGCCTTTATTCCAACTTGGAATACGTGACTCTAATCACGATTCGTAGAATTCTTTTTCGACCTGTTCGAGGCCTTCGGCCCACTCGGCCTGAATTTTCTGTTTGAGCTTCTTGGCGAGCGACGGGGCACGCCCCTGGGTAGAAACCGTCACCGCAATATTTTCGCCGAAATCCATACGGGCAGGCACGATAAAGTCGCCGTCCAGGTAGTCGCAGGCATTATTCACCAAGATGCGGCGGGCGCGGGCATCATTAGAGACCTGGGCATTGACCGTAGGCTGGTCGGTGCAGATAAACACCATGAAGATTCCGCGAAGGTCCAAAGGCTCGTAGGGGCGAGTTTTCAACGTTATTGACGCCGACTCGGCCCTTCGGCTTAACTCAGCAACCTTACCGGCGGACTGAAGCGACTCAAATTCAGGGTCGAACTGCGGGGCGACCACCGTAATACGGGCACCCGTGGGCAAAAGCGTTTTCACCTTACGCAGTGCGATACGGCCACCACCGACCACAAGCACATTCTTACCTTCGAGGTTCAGCTCGATGGAGAAAAAATTTGAATTTGACGAAATAGATTGTTTCGCCCCTATAGGGCTCGCAATGACATTCAGTGTGTCAGACAGATTGTCTGACTTTGCCAAGCCGTTCTGGTCGTGCGTTTTTTTATTTTCTTTCTGGGCGTTGCGGATTCCAGAGACGACCATGCCCGCAAATTCCTTCCAGTCGCCAAGGCATGGCAAGAGCGTAATGGGAATCTGCGGATATTCCGCCTGCAGGCGGGCCACCACCTTGGGCACATCATTCTTGGTATGCTGACCGTTCAAAAGCAGATAGGGCAACAGAGTCACCGACTCCACATCTTCGCGCAGAAGAGCCCGAAGATCGTTTTCGAGGTCCAGAAGGCTCGTACTGGCCACGCGGGTACCCGGCATGTCATGATGCAGCTGGTCGAGGATCTCTTCGAACCCCTTATATGCCCCCGGCAAAATGCAGTGGTGCGCAATGATCAAAATCGCTTTCATCGCCCTAAAAAATAGAATTTATTGGTCAAGAAGCCCCCGACACCCCTCAAAAATCACATTTTAGACAACTTTTTACAAAAAATTTTAAAAAAAATGATTTTTTTTCAAAAAATTTCTCCTTTTTTAGAAAAAATTTTATATCATAGCGATAAAGATTACGAAACGCCTTTATCAAGGAGAAAATATGGCAGGAAAGAAGAGTAAGAACAACCTTGACGATGATCCGATTATTCCGAACGAAGACCTCGAATTGGAAGAATCCTCTATCTTCGAAGAAGAGGAAGACGATTCCGAAGACAAGGGTATCGATGAGATTCTCGGCGGTGCTACGCTGGGACGTGCCGCAGGCGACCTCGACGGCTGGGGCAGCTCTGAATATGAAGACAACTAAGTGAACCGCGAGGAACTTAAAGAGAAGTACGGCAAAAAGCGCGTGCCCCACCAATGGCGGGGCACCGATTTGTTGTCTACTCTCGTCACAACGTTCTTCGGTTCGGGCATGTCGCCCAAAGCTCCAGGCACCATGGGAAGCCTCGCGGCAACCGTTGTCGCCTACCCAATGGCACTATTCGCAGTCCATTCCGGATTTTGGCCACTGTTTTTTATAGCCGCCATCGTCGTTTTCTTCGCCGCGATTCCGTTCGTGAAAAAGGCGATGAAAGATACGGGTACCGAAGATCCCGGCTGGATCGTGATTGACGAGGTCTGCGGAATTTTTATGACATTCGCCTTCATCCGCCCCGACTGGATCACTAGAGCGCCGTGGATTCTAATCATCGGATTTGCGCTCTTCCGCTTTTTTGACATTCTCAAGCCGCTCGGCATCCACCGATTCGAAAAATTCCCCGGTGCATGGGGCGTAATGGCAGATGACCTTTTGGGCGGCATTTATGCGGGAATCCTGCTAGGCGTCCCGCTCTACTTCATTTAGATAATTTCATCGAGAGTCACGACCGGGACATCCGTCAGGTCGTGGAACTTACCCTGATCGGTCAAGAAGCAGTCTGCACCGCAGACGAACGCCGTCGCAAGGCGAAGGGACTCTTCCGTTGAAAGGGCATTGCCGTTCTTTGCGGACTGGTTCAGGATTTTGGCAGCCTTGACCGCAATTTCGCTATTGATATCGCAGGATTTGACGTTCCGTGAGTGTTCAAAAAATTCCCGGTACTGCCTCGCAAGGACACCCTCGCCCGCCGCATAAGCCTTGCGCGAGAGTTCAAACAAAGTAATTTGCGAAACGAGAATCGTCGCATTCTTTTCGTAGGCGCTATCCAGCACCGCCGAAATCACGGGATAGTAATCCGGATGCATCTGCAGCAGACGCACCAGGACGCCCGAGTCCAGGAACATCATCCGGGACTGTTCAAGCACCTTATTCATAGATTTCCATATAGGCGGTATCTTCGCGCATGCCGGCTCGCACCATCTTGAAACGCTGCGCCTGCGGATAGAAATACCAGATCATCCACTCGCCCGCCATATCGGTACGCTTGGTCTTGATGGCCAAGGGCTTTTCGCCATTATAGAAGTCGCGCTTGTGCGGAATCACGTGTTCGAACGGCCTGTAGATATGGGAATCTTCACCAGCGGCACGTTCGATAAAACCGTTGCCGTCCTTGCTCCAGGTAATAGTCACAGTACCGTTATCATCCTTGACCTTTTCGCAGCTATCGAAGCCGCTCCCGCACCACAGGTACTTCTTGTACTTGAAGCTCTGTTCGGGCATGTTGAAGGTCTCGACGACACGGCGGTTCCCTTTATAGGTGTTATATTCGCCTTCGAGCTTGTAGTTGCCGACATTGTATTCGGAGCAGCCCCTCTGCGCCACGCGCACCTTGCGGTCGGCGATGGCGATATCGACGGTACAGCCGTCTTCGGTATATGTCAGGCGGGCATGGCCGTTAGATTCACGCAGTTCCACGTTGCTCGCTTCGAGCTCGGCACGACCGCCAAACGGACCATTCTGGATGGTGAACGAGAAATAGCGCGGGTTGGTCGGAGACTTTTTCAGGATAACGCTTCCGGTTGAGGAGGCGTACTCGCCACTCAAGTCCAAGGAGGCTTGCTTGAAACGGGCCAGATCGGCACGCTTGACCCAGACTTCGCCCAACTTGCACTGGATCGGCACGAAACGCGGCGGTTCCGAAGGCTGAACCTTTTCCCAGGTCACCACACGCTTGCGCTGCATCTTGGTCTTGGGATTTCCTTTCTTGTCCTTCTTGACATTACCCTTCTTATCTTTGATGACAACCTTTTCCTTGACGACAGTCACCTTCTTGACAGAGTCCATCGGGATCGGAAGTTCCTTGATATAGTCGGTAAAAAGGAGCGAGCCTACAGGTGTATCTTCATCAATCTGTCCCCTAGTTTTCTTGTACACACTCAGGGCTTCCTGGGCAAAAGAGAACGATGCGAATAGAGCCAAGCAAATAACGGAAATGAGAATCTTTTTCAAAATAAACCTCTTGTGGCAGTAAAATTAACTTTTTAATCTAAAATAATCACAAGAAACAACAACTGAAAGATAATTTTACTAAAATTATGCCCGTGGAATATATAAAGGAGTTCCTTATATGAAGAAAATGTTTATCGCCTCCTGCATCATGGCCGCAGCAGTATTCGCTGCCCCTGAAGCAGCCGCCCCCGCAGCAGCTCCGGCAAAAGACGCCCCTGCTGCACAAGCTCCCGCCGCAGCCCCGGCCGCAGCACCCGCTGCTGAAGCCGCTGCAGCCCCTGCAGAAGCACCCGCTCCGGCAGCAGAAGCCGCAGCTCCCGCTGCTGCCCCTGCCCAGGAAGAAGCCAAGGCTGAACCCGTAGCAGAACAGCCGGCCGAACAGGCCGCAGCACCTGCCGCTGAAGCCGCCCCCGCCGAAGTCGCCAAGGAAGAACCCAAGGCAGAAGCCAAGACCGAAGCAAAGGTCGAAGAAAAGGCTGAAGAAGCTGCTCCTGCCGAAGTCGCCGCCGCAGAACCCGAAAAGAAGCCCGCCAAGAAGAAAAAGCGCAAGAAGAAAAAGATGATCGAAAACGCCGTGATGTCGGTGAACCAGATCAACTTCGACATCAACGCCGACTTCGAATTGGAAGCTGGCAAGGTCCTCTGGACTAGCGAAGACGACGAAATGAGCGACAACCTCGAAACCTGGAATGGTGAAGCCAACTTTGCAGTGCTCGCCGAAGCCGATGACTTCAAGGGCAAGATCGCAGTCGCCTTCTACCCCGGCGACCTGAGACCCGCCGACGGCAACAAGGACAAGGACGTGAAGAAGGAACAGCTTCGCGATGGCACCCGCCAGTACACCGACGACTACTTCTCGCTGGACGAAGCATGGGCCATGCAGGAAACTGACCTGTTCACCTTCAAGGTCGGTCGTTGGGACAACACTGACAAGAGCGGAGACTACTTCGGTGGCTACATCGACGGTTACCTGAACGGCTTCCTCTCCACTCAAGCTCCTGAAAACCAGTTGCAGTTCGGTTTCATTCCGACCGACAACATGTCCGCCTACATTTCCTTGATCAGCAAGTCTGAAAACCTGGACAAGGGCGATATCCGTGCTGCATTCAACTTCCATGACCTCGCAGGCATCTCTGCCCTGAAGGTCCAGCTCGCCTACCGCAGCAACCTGTTCGACGCCGTCTACGACAGCAAGGCCGACATCAAGCACAACGCTTCCTTGAAGGCTAACCTCCCGCTCGGCACGAAGGCTGTGAACGTCTTCGCCGAAGCCGCCCTGATGGACATGGCCGACGACCTGGTGATTCCTCTGACCGGTGGTTTCGCCTTCTACACTCCGGTGGTTGACCGCATCATCATCGAAGCTGAATATGTCGGCGACCGTCACGAACACAAGGACTTCGTGAACTTCGAAGCCAAGCACGTGAAGGACGTCCTGGGAGCCATCTACCTCGAAAAGGCTTTCACCGACCGCTTCAGCCTGTCTGCTGGTTTCCACAGCTACGGCAGCACCAAGGACTACATGATCTCGGGTAACCTCGTTGGTCGTATAAACTAGTCAATAAATACTAAAGATTAATACAGAAAAGTCCCGCGGAAAACCGCGGGACTTTTCGTTTAAAGGTTCCAAATTGGAATATTACAGGCCTTTACGTTCCAGGTCAAGAAGGAGCGACTGCAGGGAATCTTCGACGCTGGTGCGGAAATCGGCCGAACCGAGACTGCAGGACGCAACAACTTCGGCTCCCTTAGTAATGCGGATAACAGCAAAACCACCTTCGGTCGTAAAAGAAACACCAAGACCCTTATTCAAGGCTTTTTCCAAAAGATCGCGCATAAAAACTCCTTTTTTAACGCAAAAATACACTATGTTCTTAAATTAGGCTTTTTTTATCAAAAAAACAAGAAGTTTTTTGCATTTATTTGTATAAAAGCGCTTTTTTCCAGTATATATTAAGGGTATGGACGACTTTCACCTTCATTTGGCCAGAATTTCGACACCGGAAACACTCGCAAGGACTCTCCTGAAGCGAGGTTTCCACTTCAATGCTGTCGCCTGCGAACCTAGGGAATGGGAAATCCTTCAGAAGATGGACGAAACCCTTTTCGAAGGTTCCACCCGCAGCTACGGGATTCATCCGATGGTTGTCGGAAACGTTACCGAGGCCGACTGGGAACGCCTGGAATCGCTCCTGGGGAACTACCCTGATGCAGGCGTCGGGGAATGCGGACTGGACAAGCGCTATGAAGGTTACGCCGATGATAACGGGAAACCGGGTCTTCAGGAATTGGCGTTCCGGCGCCAGGTGGAACTCGCCCGCGACTATAACCGCGATTTGCAAATCCACTGTGTCGGCGACTACGGACGCATCATCAAGATTCTGAACGAATGCGGCTACCCCGCTAAAAAGTCGAGCATCAAGACGCGTAAACGCGCCCCAAAGATTCATGCAATTTTCCACCGGTTCGGCGGAGACATTTCAATCGTCCGCTCCGCACAGGGGCTGAATCCGATTTTTTCGTTGCACCAGGATTCTTTCCACAAGAAGGCGACTCTCGACGCCATCCCCGAAATTCCGGAAGAACAGATCCGCTTTGAAACGGACGCCGACGAGACCTTTATCGCAACCAACTTGCTCAAGAACGAATCCGCCGAAAAAATTGCGGACGCCCTGATGGAGCATCTTGAAGAAACGAGCAGCTTGCTCAAGAAATAAATCAGCTTTCAGCGGATGGCGCTGAAGGGTTCGCACTCTTCACGACCGTCGAGTCCGCCTTGATCACTGCAAAGGCGCGGAATTCCTTAAGCGCCTTTTCGGCGAGTTCTACAGCATTTCCCTTACCGAGTTCAATGACGACTTGCAGCGGCGAGCCGCCCATGATTCGCATCGGGAACTGCGTATTCGCGTACATTTCACTGATGATTCGCGGATCGGGCGGCGGGAATTCCACGAAGGTGGCCGCAAGCATCCCTTTACGCTGCACCAGGCCCTGAATACGGAGCCGCCCCGCCAAGAGCCCGATTTCAGTCACCAGCAGCAACATCTTGGCGGCATCGGGCACAGGCCCGAAGCGATCCGCGAGTTCCTGCGCTAACCCCGCGATTTCGTCGGTATGCGTTACACGAGAAATCCGCTGGTACATCGAGATTCGAGTGAGGCCATCCTGAATGTAGTCTTCGGGGAGGTAAGCATCGACGCCGAGTTCTACGCGAGGCTGAATCGGCTTTTCGGACGGGCCACCGCGCAGCTGTTCCACCGCCTCACGCACCAGGCGCACATAAGTTTCAAAGCCGACTTCCGCGATAAAGCCGTGCTGTTCCTGGCCAAGCAAGTTGCCCGCCCCGCGGATTTCCAAGTCGCGCATCGCCAGCTGATAACCGCTACCGAGATCGGTGAACTGTTCCAGAGCCTTCAGGCGACGCATCGATTCTGCCGAAATATCATGCTGCGAAGGAATTACCAACAAGGCCTTCGCAAGCACGCTACTGCGGCCCACGCGACCACGCATCTGGTAAAGTTGACTAATACCAAAGTGATGCGCGTTCATGATGATAATCGTATTCGCGTTCGGGACATCCAGGCCCGATTCGATAATGCTCGTACTGACGAGGATATCAAACTTGCGGGAGATAAAGGCTTCCATCGCGTTTTCAAGGTCACGGTCATTCATCTGCCCGTGGGCAACGCCCACATGTGCTTCAGGAACAAGTTCCTCGATATCATGAGTCAACTCGTAAATATTTTGAACGCGGTCATTCACGACAAACACCTGGCCACCGCGAGCGAGTTCGTCTTCAATCGCCTGCTTGATGACCATGTCATCGCGCTTCATGAGCTTGGTTTCGACCGGCAAGCGATTCATGGGAGGCGTGTTAATCAGCGAAATGTCGCGGACACCCGTCATGCTCAAATGGAGCGAACGCGGAATCGGAGTCGCACTCATGCTGAGCGTATCGACCGCAAGGCGCATTTCACGCAGTTTTTCTTTCTGCTTCACGCCAAACTTTTGTTCTTCGTCGATAATTAAAAGGCCCAAATCCTTGAACTGGTTTTTCTCCGAAAGCAGGCTGTGCGTACCGACCAAAATGTCGACCTTGCCTTCGCTCACCTGCTTGAAGATTTCCTTCTTTTCCTTGGCGCTCTTGTAGCGGTTCACCAGCGCGATATTCACGCCAAAGCCTGCAAAGCGGTCCATAAAGTTTTCGTAATGCTGGGCCGCCAAAATCGTCGTCGGCACCAGAAGAACCACCTGCTTTTTGTCCACCACGCACTTGAACGCCGCACGCATAGCGACTTCAGTCTTGCCAAAGCCCACATCGCCACAAATCAGGCGATCCATCGGACGACGCGATTCCATATCGCGCTTGATATCTTCGGTAGCCTTCACCTGGTCGGGCGTCGGATCATATTCAAAGTCGTCTTCAAAATCTTTCTGTAACTTTCCATCGGGCGAGAAAGCAAAGCCTTCCACCAGTTCGCGCTTGGCGTAAAGTTCCACCAGTTCACGCGCAATCTGGATGACCTTCTTCTTGACACGTTCCTTGAGGTTTTCCCAGGCCTTGCCACCTAGGCGATCAAGCTTCGGAGGATTCTCCTGCGTATCGAGGCGCTCAATCTTCTGCAAGTCCGCCACGGGGAACTTAAGCTTGTCACCGCCCGCATATTCGAGCAAGGCGCAGTCGACCATACCGCCGTTCACGTTCACACGCACAAGCCCAAGGTACTTGCCCACGCCATGATCCTCGTGCGAAACGAAATCGCCACGGTTCAGCGATTCAATCATCAGGGCACCCGAAACGGAACCTGCAATCTTACGCTTACGAGTCTTGTTCGAATGGCGATTGAAAATGCGGGTTTCAGTCAGGAAGGCAATTCCGTCATCTTCGAGCCAGAAACCTTCGGACATGTTGCCCACAATGTAGTCTTCTACCGGCAAGCCCTCGAGCATCTGCTTGATACGTCCCAGCGCACCCGCCGTCGGGGCGACCACGTAAACGGTTCCGCCGCGGGCGGCAAATTCCTCGATTTCCTTGGCAACCGAATCGGTCCCGTTCGACGAGAAATCCTGCGGTTTGCAGTTCAGCTCGTGACTATTGCCGTCGTTGAGCTGCACGCGGGAAACATCCATCGAGGTACGGCCCACAAACTGGCGCGAAAGCTCGCCCATCTTGAACCAGGTATGCGCCGGGTCCACCGCCTCGGTATCGACCTCGCGAACTTCCCTAAAGGTATTTTCGCAGTTCAAATAATACTTTGCCGCATTCTCTGACAAGAGCGACAATTCTTCGAACACCAACGAGGCTGTCGGAAGATAATCAAGCAAGCTGGAATTCAGCGACTGGTAACGCCCACGGTGCCACCAGAGCCCAGAAAGGTCGCCGTTGTAGCATGCCGCCTCGTGTTCCTTGACGGTAAACTCGCCCATCGGGAAAAGTTTCACCGACTTCATGGTCTCCACGGAACGCTGCGAGAAAATGTCGAAGCTGCGGATCGATTCAATCTCGTCGCCAAAGAACTCGATACGAATCGGGTGCGGGTACAGAAGGCAGTTCACGTCGACAATGCAACCGCGAATCGAGAACTCCCCCACGCCCGAAACCACGGGCTGTTCCACGAATCCATGATCCAGGAACCAGGGACGTAACGAAGACGGTTCCGCAACGCCGCCCACCTTGAGTTCCAGGCAATCCTTCATCACCGTATGCGGTGCAGGAAGCCGCATCAAGAAGGAATCGAGCGGACATACCGTCACAAACGGATTCGAGCCCTCTATATCGCGGAAAAACTTGAGACGTTCTTCAACAACGCCCTCGAAAGGCACCTTCTTTTCGTAAGGTTTCAAGCCAATCGACGGGAAAAATCGGACAAATTCCTCACCTAAAAGCCCTTCCAGATTTTCGACCCAGTTCTCGGCACTCTTGTAATCCTTCGCCACAACCAAAATCGGATTCGGCTTTTTAAGGAATCGGGAGGCCACCATCATGGCTGCCGCCGGGACCGTCACCCCGTTTACATGTAAAGCGCCCCCTTCAGCCTTGCTGAAGAGGTTAAGCGTTTCGCCACGGGCAAATGTTATGAATTCTGAAAGGGATTCTATCACGCGGGGAAAGATAGAAAATCTATTCCTTGGTTGCCGAGCGGATAATCATCAACTGTGCGGGCACGTAGAAAACCCAGATCAGGTTGTTTGCAAGGCAGGCAAGCACCTGGAGCGCGCTGTGGTCATCGCCCGAAAGCATCGAAAGGCCCACCATGACATCACCAATCAGGAAAGCGACCATACCCCAACGGACAAGCAGGGCGTTCTTCTTCGGGAAATAGGCCTTGCGGGGAGCCAAAATACCGACAACCATCGAGGTAATGACAAAACCACCATAGATAAGCACTTCGGCAACAACGGCATCCATGACTCCTGCAATAGCGAGTCCTGCAAACACGCCCGCCACGGCAAAGATTACCCAGAACACCTTCGGGCAGCTTTTGTCATTTTCGTTTTCACGGGAATGCCTGTAAATAAGGATTGTCTGGAAGACCATGAAAAAGCCGACGCCGAGCACCGTGCTCAAGGTTCCCACATCAGGTGCAAACACCTTGAGCTTGCTGAAGCAGAAATCGGCAATCAACGAAAAGATGAAGGCGAAGCGCAGCAGCTGACCATCGCGGGCACAAAAGGATCTTTTTGCGACCAGGAACGCCAAGACTGTCAAGCAACACGACATGATAAATTTCGTATAGAGCTGCAGCTGCCCCGCCGAAGATAGACACTGTCCCACGGCGCCACAAGTATAAAGGTCATACCAGTCCTTGCCCATCGTGACACAAAGGAACACCGCAAGTACGGCAAAAGCAATCTTTTCCAAAGTCGTTCTCATAAACATGGGCCAACGATAACAAAATTTCGGGCACAAAAAAGCACCTCTGACACAAAAATGTCAAAAAAAATGTTTATCTTTGTATCGTCTAAAAATCATTTACTTCTTTTTGTGAGTTTCTAATTACTATGGCAGCAGCAAAGTATACCGAAGACAGCATTAGAACACTGGAATGGAACGAACATATCCGCGAACGTCCGGGTATGTACATCGGCAAGCTCGGCGACGGCAACAGCCCCGACGACGGCATTTACGTGCTGGTGAA
>LVAE01000031.1 GCA_001603905.1 Fibrobacterales bacterium Fibro_02 | reverse complement strand
TTATCGCCAAGACGCGGCAAGGCGAAGTTCAATGCCACTGCAAAAACGAAGGTCAGGAGATACCAGAACCCCTTCTGCAGGACATAGCGTAGCATAGGATATTGTTTAAGCATTTGTATTCCTTTAACCTTTATTTAGCAAGCTTTAAGTTCCAGAGGATCTTGGTGCCCGAAGCCACCCACGGCAGCTGGGCCGGAGCGTACGGATTTTCGGCGGTGGGCCAGTTCGTCCACACGCGGTCGCTGAATTCGTAGAACTGTTCAGGCAGGTAAACCAGCGGAATAGAGGGCTGGTCTTCCATGAAGATCTTGTTGAGTTCGCGGTAGGCCTTCGCGATTTCCACGGAGTCCGTCATCAGAGGAATTGCAGACAAAAGCTGATCCACTTCGGGGCGGAAACCTTCGGAACCCGGCTGGTTGTAACGGCCGATGTTCACGCCAGCCCAGGCACCAAGCGGCTGCCAGTCGCGGCTAGCCATGATTTCATTGAAGCGGCTCCACGGAAGAGACGGAGTCACGTCAGCAACGGGCTTATGCATCACGAGGTCAAAGTTGCCGAGACCCATGGCCGGCCAGTAGGAACCGCCATCCACGAAACCTTCGCGGATATCGATACCGGCCTTGCGCATACCTTCGACAGCGATGGTCACCATGGCTTCCCAGTCAGTCCAGCCGTTCGGGCTAGTGATGTAGAGAGTCGGGAGACGTTCGCCCTTGGCATTTTCCATGTGGTCCAAGGTACCGTCGTCGTTAAACACGGACTTGAAGCCCGCTTCGGAAAGAATCTGCTTCACTGCGGCGAGGCGTTCGGCTTCATCGCTGATGCCAAGGTTCACACCGTACTTTTCGAGGTCTTCGTCAACAATGTACTTGCCTTCGAGATCCGTCGGCATGATAAGGCCGGCCTTAAGCGTAGAGGTGTAGTTGGAAACGGCGAACTGGCGGAGCGCGTTGTAGTCAATTGCCGTAGCAAGAGCACGGCGGAAACGCTTGTCGTTCAGGGGTTCCTTAAGGGTGTTGATCACGAGCATGGGCATTGCACCCGGACGGAAGTAAGGCGGCTCGTTCCACCAGGTGTGGACGCCTGCAGAAGCCTTACGCTGAATGCGGGGAATAAAGCTCTGGGAGGCATCAAGGTTGCCTTCGCGCATGGCGATGGTATTATGTTCGTTGTTCTTGTAAATCGGGTGAACAATGAACTTCGGAGCCGGGAGCTGTCCGTCGTGGAGGGCAGCGTTGCCCCAGTAGTCATCGCGGCGTTCAAGGATAATCTTGTTCGGGTCAGCGCTACGCAGGTTGTACGGACCCGAAATCACCGGATTCTGATCCATGGGGAGCTTCTTCGTCTCGTCGAGGCCCTTTTCCTTGATCAGCGGTTCAAACACATGCGACGGAGCGATACGGGTCGCCTGCAACATGTCGCGCACGGTCAGCGGGTTGTTGCGCTTGTCCTTAGCGACCATGAAGGAAAGACGTTCAGCAACGGTACCGTCTTCGTTCTTCTTCAAGGTGTCGATATGAATAGCGGAAATCTGTTCGGTAGAGTTGATGGAACCGCGCAGGAACATGAAGGTCACGTCGGTAGAAGTCACCGGCTTACCGTCGCTCCACTTGGCGGCGGGGTTCAGGTCCACAACGATGGAGTCGTTATTGGAAAGCTCTTCGACCAAGGTGCCCAGAAGGGGTTCGATCTTACCATTCAGGGAGTTGTAGGTGATGAGCGGTTCGTACATCAGGTTGAAGCGTCCGCCCACCGGCCAGGAAGCCATCCAGCTTTCAGCTAGCGGGTTAAACGAACCCGGAGCGTCGTTCTGCTGGCCCGACAAGTACAGCGTCTGTTGACGGGGAAGCGCGCCACCCAGATCACCTTCCGATGCTGCGTCGCCGCAACCCGAAAGGAGCGCACCGGATGCCGAGAGCGCAAGCGCCGTCTTGGCAATCGATTTCAATCCAATCATTTGTGTCCTCTTTTTATAGCTATAAAAAGCTTGTGTGAAAAAATTTCTCCCGTAATATAGATTTAAATGAAAAAATTGTTCTGCGCTTTTTAGAAAATAGTGTTTACAAAGGCATCTTTTTTCGCGACATCTATTTCTTGGGACGACTACCGTTTATAGAAGTTTACACAAAGGTGATAAACAGGCCGACACAACTAAATCACATACAAACTAACTTTATGTTACATACAAAAGAAGCCGCTCCGTTGAGAGCGACTTCTCTTAGTAAGTTCTATTGGTTTAAGAAATTACTTTTTGCAGCACTTCTTGCAAGCGGCCTTCGGAGCCTTGCAAGCCTTGCGCGGGTCACCGGCGTAGACAGCAGCCTTGCCCAGTTCTTCTTCGATGCGGAGGAGGCGGTTGTACTTGCAAACGCGGTCCGTACGGGAGAGAGAACCAGTCTTGATCTGGCCAGCGGCGGTACCGACGGCGAGGTCAGCAATGAAGGTGTCTTCGGTTTCGCCAGAGCGGTGAGAAACGATCGGAGCATAGCCTTCGTTCTGGGCGCGCTTGATGGCAGCGAGAGTTTCGGACACAGAACCCACCTGGTTCACCTTGATGAGGATAGCGTTGGCGATGCCAGCCTTGATGCCTTCGTCGAAGATGGTCGGGTTGGTAACGAACAGGTCGTCACCAACGAGGTTGATCTTGGACCCAAGCTTGTCGGTCATGACCTTCCAGCCAGCCCAGTCAGCTTCGTCGAGACCGTCTTCAATGGAGAAGATGGAGTACTTGTCAATGAGCTTTTCGTAGAGCTTCACCATGTCGGCAGACTTGACAGTCTTCTTGGTGCTCTTCTTGAAGGTGTAGGTTTCCGGCTTGCCAGCCTTGGTGTTCTTGTCGCAGAATTCAGAAGAAGCAACGTCAAGAGCGATCTTGATGTCAGTGCCGAACTTGTAACCGGCATTGGTGGTTGCAGCCTTCAAAGCGTCGAGAGCCTTTTCGAGGGTCATCACGCCAGTGATTTCGTAACCGAACTTGTTCTTGGCGGGCTTGATAGAAACGCCAGGAGCGAAGCCACCTTCGTCACCAACGGTGGTGTCGAAGCCGGCCTTCTTCAGCACAGCCTTGAGGGCGTGGAAGATTTCGGTGACCATCTGGAGGCCCTTGGAGAAAGTCTTAGCGCCAACCGGAGCGATCATGAATTCCTGGAAGTCGATCGGAGCGGAGGAGTGAGCACCGCCGTTGATCACGTTGCACATCGGGCAGGGGAGCGTGAGCTTCTTGGTGCCATGGAGCTTGGCAATGTACTGGTAAAGCGGAAGGCCAGCGTCCTTAGCGGCAGCAACGCAAACAGCCATGGAAACGCCGAGGATAGCGTTTGCACCGAGCTTGTTCTTGAGCATGCGGTTGCCGTCGAGAGCGATCATGGCGTCGTCAACTTCGGTCTGCTTAGACGGATCCATGCCGATGATCTTCTTGGCGATCTTGGTGTTCACGTTCTTCACAGCAGTGAGCGTGCCCTTACCGCAGTAAGTCTTCTTGTCACCGTCGCGGAGTTCGCAAGCTTCGCGTTCACCGGTGGAAGCACCGCTCGGAACAGCGGCGTGACCAACGATACCGTTGTCAAGAGTAACATCGACTTCGAGAGACGGATTGCCACGGGAATCCAGGATCTGACGAGCCCAAACTTTAGCGATTTTAGCCATTTTATTAACCTTCTGTTAAAGTGAAAATTTTTGTGCCTTAAATATAAAAAAGTGGTTAGTGATTAGTGGTTAGTGGTTAAAAAAATGTTGATGAAAAGGGGAACATTTCTTTGAGCAGATATTTCATTGTTACTCTGCCTCACAAAAAAACGACCCGGATTTTATTCCGAGTCGTTTTCTAATATCGACAGAAGATCCCCGCCTGCGCGGGGATGACAATCGCGGATTACTTCACGAAGGCACCATAGATGGCCTTGATGGCCTTCTCGGTATCGGCTTCGTCAACACCGGTGATGATGTTGATCTGCGAAGAACCCTGGTCGATGATGCGGACGTTCACCTTGTTGTCGGCGAGAGCGGTGAAGAGCTTTGCAGCCACACCGATCTTGTTCGTCATGCCGTGACCGACAGTCGCGATGAGCGAGATGCCCGGGAACACCTTGATACGGTCGGGGCGCATCTGCTGCGTGATGTCTTCGAGGACCACGTCCTGCACGGCGTCGAGGGCCTTGCTATCCACCACGATGCTCATGGAGTCGATGGCGCTCGGGCACAGTTCGTAGGAGAGGCCTTCGCTTTCGAGCACGGCGAGCACGCGGCGACCGAAACCGACTTCCTTGTTCATCATGGACTTTTCGATGTAGATCATCGAGAAGCCCTTGCGGCCGGCGACACCCGTAATCGGGAGCTTCGCTTCTTCCGGAGTGGGGCCGATGATGGTACCCGCGTCTTCGGGACGGTTCGTGTTGCGGATGTTGATAGGAATCTTCTTCGCGCGGCACGGGGCGATGGATTCGTCATGGAGCACGCTTGCGCCGGAGTAGGCAAGTTCGCGGATTTCGCGGTAGCTCACGTATTCGATGGGCAGCGGATTTTCGACGATGCGTGGGTCAGCCATAAGCATGCCCGAGACGTCGGTCCAGTTTTCGTACTTGGCGGCATCGATGCCGTTAGCGAGAATGGCGCCCGTAATATCGGAGCCGCCACGGCTGAAGGTCTTGACTTCGCCACGGAGGTTGCTACCGTAAAAGCCCGGCAGCACGTAAAGCTGGTTTTCGTCAGACAAGGTCTTCGCGATATCTTCGTAGGTCTTCGGCGTAATGCGGTACTTGTCATCGAAGGTAATCAGCGGAAAGGTATCCACGAAGTTTGCGCCCAGGTACTTGGCCATGAGGCGTGCGCACAGGAATTCGCCACGGCTTACCAAGAAGTCGGTGCTGACGGATTCGGGGTGGTTCTTCAGCTTGTCCTCGAGGCTGTCGAGGTCTTCGGTGAGCTTGTCTTCGAGACCCAGGTCCTTGCAGATTTCGTCATAGCGCTGACGGATCAGGTTCCACGGGGTCGAAAAGTCGAGGCCCTTGGAGGCGAGGTCGTAGGTGCTGTAGAGGAGGTCGGTAAGCTTGGTTTCCTTAGGATTGCGCTTGCCGGGGGCGGAAACGACGATGACCTTGCGGTTCTTGTCGGATTCAACGATGGCCTTGATCTTCTTGAACTGGCCTGCATCGGCGACAGAGCTGCCGCCGAACTTACATACGATTCTTTGACTCATTTTTTCCTTTCGGGCCACCAAACCTCTCGGCTTCGAGCGCAGTCACTTTCCTCGCGACCGTCGTGCCCAAGCCTACCCATCTGGCCAGCCACTTGGTTTATTTGTCTATGTCTGCGACGGCATTTACCGCCGCGCGGGGCATAAAATAGAAATTTTAAGAATTTATGGCAAGGTTTTGTCTTTTTCCGCTCCCAAAAACTATATTATTCAATGTACAACAAATTAACGTCCCCGTAAAAGGATAAAACATGAAACACCTCCTAATCACCGCAACGGTATCCGCGATGCTCCTGGCCGCCTGCGGAGACGATTCTTCCACAAACGCATCTGGCAACACCATAACCCGGACGGCCTCCCTCTTCGTAGACGAGGAACATCAGCTAATTGTAATCACTCCTGATCCCTATTACGAGAACAAATGCGTATTAGAAGGAGAAGCCTTAACCTGGAAAAGCGTGCAGCAGCGAATCAGAGCCGATTCCATGAAATACGAGTTCCACGGAGATACCCTATTGTTCTACAATATCGACGATGGCGATACAAGCCATTACGGCGAAATGTGGGTTGGCGGTACCGCCGAAAAAATCTACGGAACCTGGACATATACACATTGTGAATACCATAATACTGAAAATGACACCAGATGCTACGATTCAAAGTATCACAAAATAACCTATAATATATCTAGCGGGAAGGTGACCGGGACCCAGGAAATTTACTTTGACCAATACCTTTCAGATATAAACAATTCCGATTTTACGAAATCCAACTTTGTTTTGGAATTGTATAAAGCATTGAGTGGAAAGGATTATACCGATACCTGGGTGCCAGACATCTTTGATGTATATGGCGAAAATGACCAGGATATCGAATATTACAATAAAACCATCGCAGATAACGGAGTGAACATTATCGCAAGCACAAAGCGTCAGCAAACCTTTACTATTGGCGATAAAACATTCACGGTCGATATAAAGAAAGTGGACTTGTCGTTGGACGGTTACCAAGAAAATCGCGACATCAGTATCGATGTGACCGATGGCGTTACGACTTGCAATGCAACCTACATCAAAAAGGCCATGAACGCGGAGCTATGCAAAACTGAAAATGCCGCGCTCCTTGACGAAGATGACTACGACCACATGACGGACAACAATGGCAATGAATATATCTACGTCGATCGAATCAGAATGTACAACGAAGACGAATTCGACATGTGCCTCAAGGGCATTGCCGTGCAATCAACAGAGAATGATGTAGACGAATCGGCAACCGTACTCTATAAGAAGACCTCTGCGCACGAGCGTGGTTATGAAGCCCGCTTCGAAAAACTTCTCCGCAAGTGGGCGAAGTACTCGGAATAGATTTTTAAAATAGGGAGATCCGCTCCTTGATGGCCATACGCACAAGGCAACAAATTGCCAAGTGCAGTCCGGCCGCCTCGCGGGAATAACAATCCACGGACATTTGAAAGGGGGAAGTCTCCCCCTGTCTTCAGCCTTGCCCTTGTCCTTCTCGAAGCGTAGCGAGCAGGGCAAGTCTTCCGCCTCCCTCTCGCCTAGGGAGATCCCTAAGACCCCAGGGATTCCGCGCGTTCGCTTAAGTGGGCCGTGAGCCGCAAGCGGCAAGCATCGACTTGCCGTGGCGGCGAGAGTGGAGCCGGAGGCGGAACGGTATATAAAAAAAGGAGCCCCCTGCCTACTGGGCAGGGGGCCTCGAGAATCCAGCGGCGACCTACTCTCCCGGGCCCGTGGGCCAGGTACCATCGGCGATGAGGGGCTTGACTTCCGTGTTCGGAAAGGGAACGGGTATGACCCCCTCTCGGTAACCGCTGAAACAAAGTCTAGGCGACAACTTCGTGCCGAAAAAGTCTTCCTTGAGCACAGGTCCTGAAGCCTGGCGGATCCG
>LVAE01000030.1 GCA_001603905.1 Fibrobacterales bacterium Fibro_02 | reverse complement strand
TTGCGCAATGAATATAGTAGCTTATGCTACCCTCTTATTAAACTCCTGCATGGTCCAATCAATTTCTTTTCCGAAACGACCGCTCTTGCCCTCGCGGGTCTGTAAAGTACAAGTTAGTCATAAAAGCCTCCTACATAATCAAGTTCACTATGAGTTTGGTCATGGTTTCACGTTCTTCGGGTTTGCTTTCGGCAATGAGCAGCGTGAGCGCGACTAGGGCACCATCGCTTACGATTTTGGAGCCGTCCACTCGATAAAGGATATCGTTGCGCGACATATACCACAAGAAAATGAACGCAGCAATGCGTTTGTTGCCATCGACAAAGGAGTGGTTCTTGACAAGCAAATACAGGAGCGTTGCAGCCTTCATCTGCACGGTCGGATAAAGTTCCTTGCCGTCGAAGGTCTGGTAAATTTGTCCGAGTGAACTCTTGAAAGAAGCATCTTTTTCGACACCGAAGATTCCGCTATCACGAAATTTTTCCTTGAGTACACCAATCGCTTTCATCGCCTGCTCATAGGTGATGGGGCCACTCGTTTCGCTATAGTCTACGCCGGTCTTCGGGAATTCCAGTTGCTGGTGGTCGTAGCGGTCCAAAGTTTCTAGAGCCGCACGAAAATCACCGATGACATTCGATATTTCAAGTTTTTCCAATCTGTTCATAACGCACTCCTTTTAGGGGAACATCACGAATATAGATTGAGCATGCGACAATAGACGTCGCAGTTTCCCCTATTGCACTCTACACGAAAAATTTATATATTCATTTCCGAGTCTGCCCCTCCCGCTGACCGAGGCGTACGCATCCACGAGCGGGAACATTCCTTCTCGCAGTCGTAGGTCCGGTTCAGACGGAGGCGAAAGCCCTGGCCTTGGAAAACCCATGCGGAATGCGCTGCGATACATATACCGACTCGCCTAGCGGTCGGCTTCCATCATAGACCAACAATCATTTAAACACCGTTCGTGTGCGCTTTTGGGCGTACGCGAGTAAAACGCTATATTAGCAAGGAGTCCTTTATGAACAAGGAACAGTACGCAGGTATGCTCAAGGACATCTGCGCAACCCATAAGCAGGGAGGCGATGTTTCCGCATGCATCGCAGAATACCGCAAGCGCTACAAGTACGTCTACATCTACAACGACGCGGTCATCAAGATGCTCCTCGGGATTCCCGAGAACGAGTCGATCGCGGTAGACTTCTTCAACGCGGCGCTCCACCTTTACGGGAGCAACTGCATCGAGCACCTCACCTTCGTGAACAAGGAACTTCCCGGGACGTTCACCAAGAGCACCGTCTCGGATATCGTGGCCGAGGACCAGCGCACGGACCGCATCGTGCTGGAGGTCCAGCACATCGAGGACGAGTCGTTCAACAGCCGCCTGGTGTACTACACCTCGAAGCACACGGTCGCAAGCCTTTCTAGGGGGCGTCCCTACAACCTGAAGAACCTGAACCTGATCAGCCTCCAGATGTTCGTCGGTTTCCCGGAATGGGAGAACTACCTGCACACGATCCGCCTCAAGAACCAGGACAACGAGGAGTTCTACAAGAAGCAGACCATCACCCTGGTAGAGGTTCCCAAGTTCCTGAAGGGCGGATTCGAATCCGACAACAGCCGCTTTGCCCAGTGGCTGCGCGTGTTCGACGGACTGAACAACGAGCGGCCTGTCCCCGTTCCGGAGGGGTCGCAGTTCGCCCTCTTGCAGAAGAAGGCCGAATTGAGTAAATTTACGGAAGAATTTCTTGTAAGCGAGGCTATGAAGATGAGCGACCGTGAATACGAACTCTACGTGGAAAAGAAGCATGCCCGTGCGGAGGGCCTTGAGGAAGGGCGCGCTGAAGGCCGTGAAGAAGGTCGTGCGGAAGGACGCGCTGAAGGTCGTGAAGAGGGACGTGCGGAGGGCCGCGCTGAAGGTGCCGACGCCAAAGCTCGCGAAATGGCAAAGAAAATGCTTATAAAAGACAAGCCGATCGAAGAAATCGTTGAATTCACCGGTTTGACCGAATCAGACATTCTCACCATCAAGGCAACGCTTTCCTAAAACAAACCCTTAGCAAAATTCTAAAACGGGCGACTTTTGTACAGCCGCCCGTTTTCTTTAAAATTTTCACTTTTGCTTCAACAAGCTCAGCACAGGCTTGGGAAGCCCATGCTTTTCATCAATAGATGAACAACATCTCCCTATACTTCGGCAGAGGCCACATTTCGTCGGGGACGACCTTTTCGAGGCCATCGACGACTTTGCGGAGGCCAGCCATAGCATCGAGGATTCCTTCGTGCAGCCCGTTCAGGCTTTCTTCCATCGTAGCGATGGCAGCACTCAAGTTCTTGACTCCTTCGCCGAGAGACTTCACGTAGGCATCGACACCCGGGAAGCCCTGGTTCAGAGCCATTTCGTTTGTCTTGAGGGCGCTGGAGTAAGCTTCGACGACCTTCGGTAAGATGATGTTCTTGGCCATGTCGCGGCAGACTTCGCCTTCGATGTGGATGCGCTTGTGGAAATCTTCGACGTTGATTTCGTAGCGGGATTCCATTTCGCGGCGGTTCATGACGCCATACTTTTCGAACAACTGAATATTTTCTTCCTTGGTAAGGGCCTTGAGGGCTTCCACGGAGGTACGAATATTCGGGAGACCACGGCGTTCGGCTTCGGCAACCCATTCATCGGTATAGCCGTTACCGTTGAAGATGACGCGCTTGTGTTCCTTCACAATCTTCTGCAGAATCTTTTGCAGACCCATGTGGAAGTTCTTCTCGTCGAGCTTTTCGAGCTGTTCGGCAATCATGTCGAATGCTTCGGCGACAATGGTGTTCAGCACCACGTTCGGTTCGGAGCAGCTCTGGCTGGAGCCCGGAGCGCGGAATTCGAACTTGTTGCCGGTGAAGGCGAACGGAGAAGTTCTGTTGCGGTCAGTGGCGTCGCGCGGGAGCGGCGGAAGCATATCGGCACCGATGCGGAGTGCGCCTGCTTGCTTGCTGGACTTAGGCACGCCTTGTTCAATCTGTTCGATGACGTCCATGAGCTGGTCGCCGAGGAACATAGAGACAATGGCCGGAGGCGCTTCGTTTGCACCGAGGCGGTGATCGTTACCAGCACCCGCAACCGTCATACGGAGCAAGTCGGCGTGAGTGTCGACGGCGTAAATGATAGCGCAGAGCGTGGTGAGGAACACGGCGTTCTGGTGCGGGTCCTTACCCGGATTCAGGAGGTTGCCCTTGCCGTAAGACACAGACCAGTTGTTATGCTTACCGGAACCGTTCACGCCTGCGAAAGGCTTTTCGTGCAGCAGGCAGACGAGACCATTCTTGTCGGCCACGTTGCGGAGCACTTCCATAATTTGCATGTTGTGGTCGCAAGCGAGGTTCACTTCTTCGAACATCGGGGCGAGTTCGAACTGGGCAGGCGCAACTTCGTTGTGGCGGGTCTTCGCCGGAATGCCGAGCTTCCAAAGTTCGATTTCTACTTCGTTCATGAAGTTCAGAATGCGAGCCGGGATGCTACCAAAGTAGTGGTCATCCATCTGCTGGTGCTTTGCCGGAGCGGCACCAAACAGCGTGCGGCCAGCTTGGTACAGGTCCGGGCGTTGCAGGTAAAAACGCTTGTCGATGAGGAAGTATTCCTGTTCGGCGCCAAGCGTGACCGTCGTCTTCTTGGGGCCAGCCTTGAAGCAGGTCATGAGGCGTTGCGTAGACTTGGAAAGAGCCTGCAAGCTGCGGAGAAGCGGAGTCTTCTTGTCGAGAGCTTCGCCGGTGTAGCTACAGAACGCAGTCGGAATGCAGAGCGTGGCACCGTTGCCGTGGCGCTTGAGGAATGCCGGAGAAGTCGGATCCCAGGCGGTATAGCCGCGGGCTTCGAACGTGGAACGGAGTCCCCCGCTCGGGAAGCTAGAAGCGTCCGGTTCGCCGACAATCAAATTCTTGCCGCTAAAGGCCATGATGGCGCGGCAACCGTCGGGTTCAAGGAAGGAGTCATGCTTTTCGGCAGTGGAACCGGTGAGCGGCTGGAACCAGTGCGTAAAGTGCGTGGCTCCGCGGTCCATCGCCCACTTCTTCATGGCGTGGGCCACATCGCCTGCGATACTCGGATCGAGGGCGGCACCTTCGTTAATGGTTGCAATCAGCTTTTCGCAGACATCCTTGGGCAAGTATTCGCGCATGGCGTCGATGTTGAACACGTCTTCGCCGTAGAAATCCACATTCACCGGACCGGCCGGCTTGACGGGCGCGGTAGGGGCCTTTGCGATTTCGTTGATGGTCTTTTTGCGGTAGCTTACGCTCATTTGTAACCTCATTTTTTCTTTCACTGTCATCCCCGCCTCCGTGCGGGGATCACCTTTTCAAGTGAAAAATTTGAATATGGGAAGAAATTAGGAATAAAAACGGAGGCTGGCACTCGAATTTTACAGGTTTTGAAACAAAATGTTTTACAATATTGTAAAATTAAGGTATATTATTACATTATTGTAAAACTCGTAAGGCGTTGTATGAGCAAAGGGAGATCCTTCGACTCCGAGGCTACGCCTCTACGCTCAGGATGACAATTTGAACGAAGCAGAAGAAATAAAGAGGCTGAAAGCGGAGATCCGCGAATTGCGCAACATTATCGACGAAAAGCCCGGCAAAATGGTCGGCAACAGCGGCGAAATGCGCGAGGTCTACAAGCAAATCAAAAAGTGCGCCAAGAACGACGCACAGGTGCTTATCTACGGCAACGACGGCACGGGCAAGGAACTCACGGCCCACACCATCGCAGAACTTTCCGCGCGCAAGGAACACCCCTTTGTCGTGATGGGCTGCGCAAACTTGAGCGAAGGATTCGGTAACCCCGTAAATACTTTCGAAAGTGAACTCTTTGGCTACGAACGCGGGGCCTTCATCGGCGCAAACAGCCGACACCTGGGCAAAGCCGAAATTGCAAATGGCGGCACACTCTTTCTGGATGACGTCTCGGCACTCAGCCCGAAAAGCCAGGAGATTCTGCTGCGGTTCATGCAAGACCAGAGCTTTTACCGCCAAGGGGGCAACATCCACCTGCATAGCGACGTGCGCCTGATTGCCGCATCGAGCAAGAATCTCGAAGATATGATGCTGCAGAAGCTTTTCCGCGAAGACTTATTCTACCGCCTGAACATTGTGCAGATAACGCTCCCCGACTTGGCGCAGCGCAAAAGCGACATTCTACTTTTGGCAGAACATTTTATTTCGCAAGTGAATCTCAAGTACGGCACGCATGTGGTGCGACTCTCGACACCCGCCATTGACATGCTCATGAGTTACCACTGGCCCGGAAACGTGCAAGAACTCGAGAACTGCATCGAGCGCGCAGCCCTCGCCACGAGCGACGACTGCATTCATTCGCACAACTTGCCGCCCACCTTGCAGACCGATGAATCGGCCCGCAAGCCCATGCTTCCGAATAAAATCGCACCGCTCTCGACGCTCATGGACACCTACGAAAAAGAAATCCTGAGCGAAGCGCTAAAAAGAAACGGCGGCAACATGTCTGCTGCCGCACGCGATTTAAGTATTTCGCCGAGAGTCATGCACTACAAGGTGCACCGGCTGAACATCAATATCTCGGAATGATATCTTACTTCACATTGACCTGGGCGGCTTGCTTGCCCACGCGCACCGTGTAGCTGCCAGACTTGGGAACTTCCACGCGCTGCGACTCATTCGAAATCACGCCGCGCTTCACAACCTTACCGTTCAAATCAAGCACCATCAAGCGTGCGCCAAGTTTCGCCTCTTCGATGGTAAATCCACGGGCACTTGCATACACGTTGAAGCTGGTTCCGACTTCCTTGAAGGTCGCCGTATACACACCATCCTTCAGCACCCACTTGTCAAAGGCGAAGGTAGACTTGCCCTTGGTGTAGTTCGCAGGAATCACATCGTCAAGCGCACGGGTGATCGTCACCTCGGCGCGATCCGTATAAATCACCTCAATTTCACCCTTAACGCCATTGGCATCATAACGGATGGTCTTCTGGAACAGCGGATACAGGCTCTTGTTGCCATAATCCGTTGCGCGCATGGCTTTTACATGTTCACCTCGCCCCTTGGGCCTAGTGTACCAGCCCTTGAACACCCAGGTCGTATCCGACTTCATGACGGCCGTAGGCAACTTCGTCACCTGACCATATACGTAGCCTTCAAACTCCGCAGTCAGTTCGGCGCCTTCCGGCAGATGGAAATTAATCTTGTAAAGCAGATTCCCCGACTTGGCAAAGAAGGGTTCATAAATACCCGTCTCCGCATTTAGGACAAACTTCGCAAACTCGTATTCATATAGGGAATCAGCAGCCTTTGTCGGAAGCGGAATACCACGTTCTTCCAAAGTTTCCTTAATCAATTCCTGCAATTCATCATCCGTTTTAGACTTAACGCCCGTAATATGAATCGTATCCTGCGCACCAGTTCCATAAGCCACTATGATTTTACCCTTGTGTTCAATCTTCTCAAAGGTGGGTTCATAAACAGCCGCCGAGTCTGACACCCATTTCAAGGAATAAACGTACTTGTCATCTGATTTCTTGGACGGCAGATCGATTACAGGATCATGGGACAGCAAGGCTTCACTAATGGCGTTGCTGACCAACGAATCAGACTCAACGTCACTGACATCAACCCACAAAGTATCCTTGTCTTCAGAACCATAATGGACCTTGACCTTTTTGGACCAATACGGATAGAAGATTACGTCTGCGTCATCGCCATACAAGCCGCCCAAATCATATTCCTTGGAGCCGCCATCTGACAAGGCCCATCCTTCGTGAAGGAAGCTCACCCTATAATCTTCATTGTAGTAGTAGTATTTTTCCGACGAAAGAGTCAACGTATCGCCATGGGGCTTGTAGTCAATTTCAACAGAACCCATGCCACGAACACCAGCGGAATAAATCACCTCATACTGTTTCGCCGTCCACTTTGCATACAGAGTAACAGCACCGAAAGTTCCTTCCGTTATCTGCGTAGCAAGCTGGGTGAAATCGGCATCGTAATACCAACCATGAAACAGGAAACCCTTGCGAGTTTTTGCAGATTCCAGAACAATCGTTTCGCTTTCGATCGTATAGTTGCCAGGATTCTTTTCGCTATTTTCACCACCATCCATATCGTAGGTGATCGTATAAGACACCACGTTCCACTTGGCATACAGGGTAACGTTCTTCGTAATAGCCGTGTTGAAATCAAAGGCATTCTGACAGGCAGCCTCCGTATACCAGCCACCGAAAGTGTAACCATCCGCAGTCGGTGTAGGCTCTGACGCCTTATTGCCCTTTTTAATCTGCTGCGACTGCAGTTCACTACCTTTTCCCTGCCCATCAAACGTAACGGTATAGGTCGCATCCGTAGACCAAATGGCGTAATAGGTTTTGCCTTCTGCCGCATTTCCCAAATCGGTCAAAGGTTCCGTATCCGTTTTATTCTTGGCCCAGCCAACAAAATAATACACATCACTAGACGCATCTGTATAAGTGGTCTTTTCAAGATCGACGGCAATGATAGGATCACCGATCGGAATCTTTTTCGTCGTAGATCCCGGGTTCACGTCATTGTTGAAATCAAACGTAACATCAACCGTCTTTTTCCAAACAGCGTAAACGGTGCTTGGTCTATAAACCGTATCGAGAACCGCTGAAGAAGCAGGCTCTGTCGCAGCAGGATCCATCGACCATCCCCAAAAGACGCTATCACCGGCATGAGTCGGAATCGCAATTTCATCACCGGTCACCAATTCTTTAAAGCGCAGATACTTGACCGTTTTTGCGCCCGCAGGGAACTGGCCTCCGTTAGCATTGAACTTAATCGTAAAGATGGTTTCGTTCTTTTCATTTTTCGAAACACCCTGGTTAGTAATGTGATCACCCGTGGACCACACCCCCTCAACAGAGCAAGTCGTATCGCTTTCGTCCCAATCGCCCTCGTTCAAGATACAGGCTATTTTAGATTGGTTAAGGAGCGACGTCGCATAAATTCCGTTCGTAGAACCCTGGGCTGCACCCTTACCCACATCGCCCTCGTCATAATAGTCATTCTTAAAAAGAGTCTGATTATTATCATAACGTAGGCCAACCACGCCACCATCATAAGCAGTAGAATCATTGATAAACTTACCGCCATCGTAAACGCACGATTCTACCTTAACATTATCCTTCGCCTGGCCAATGATACCACCCACATAGGCCTGGCTTCCTGAAATTTGAATCGAAATAATGCTCAAGTTATCCCTGACAAGGCCTGCATCCGCGTTACCGACAATGCCGCCAACAGCCTGTCCCTTACCGCTATTATAGACAATGCCCGAAGCGTAACAGCCTTCGACCGTTCCTGACTTCATCCACGCAACAACGGTACCCACACTAATTTTATTTGCATCGCCATTAAGAATGGATCCGATATCGGTCGTGGCCTTAATGTACACACTGTCTAGAATGACGTTCCTTACGGTACCTTTATGTAAGGCCGCAATAAACGCAATGTTCTGTCCATATTTTTTTTCGATTCCAGAAATATAGTCGCTGCTAACATTCAGGTTCTTGATAACCACATGGTTGCCATCAAATATACCGCTATATAATTTGTCGCCCTTGCCTGCAGCAATTGGAACAAATTGCTTGTGGTTCATATCAATAAAGTTTGCAACAACCTTGGCATTCAAATTCACTTCGGCTGCAGAGGAATTATTCACCTCGTCCGAGAACCACGCGAGGTTCGCGGCGGATTCAATGAGGTAGTAATCCTTACCGTCAATCGTCTGCTTTTTTGCAGGAGTCTTGGTTACACCATCCCAGACATCGGCCCACACGGACTGAAAACCCAATAAAAAGACAAGCAGCGAAAGTACTCTAACGAGAGAAATCTTGCCGGTTTTCATAATCATCCTCTTGCACTCATTTTTCCGTTCAACAAAAACAAGGAAGACACAGAATCTCCTTCTTCGCATAAAACTAACTATTTTTTTACACAAAGTTCATTTTTTTTAAATTTTTTTTGCGCAACGCCTATTTTTTACTTATTTTTTGTGATTGGAACTCTTTTACAGGAGTTGGTATACAATTATGAGCATTTTTCGCAAGATTTTGACAACCTGTAGCCTGATTGCGGTCATCGGTTTTGCACAGCAAGCCGCACCGGAATCTGTGCCGGCGACCCAGGACTCGGCCACCGCGGATGCACTTGACTGGGATTCTACCCCGACGACGGTCGACCCGAACGCCACGGCCACCCCTGCACAGGACTCCACTGAAGAGGCATGGCCCACCGACACGACTGCCGTAGCCGACAGCGCCGCTACCGATAGCGCACAGGTCGCCGATTCTACCGCGACCGAAGAAGCCGATACGGCCTGGGTCAAGCCCCGCAACAAGATTACCTACGCCGAATACCAGGCGAAAGTCAAGGCAACCGCCAAGAAGGGTTCCAGGACTCTCCACCACGGTCTGACCATCATGGACGCAAACTTCCAGGATAGCCGTTACGGCAACATGAAGGAAGACGCCGAATGGGGTTCCGGTATCGGTCTGTACTATTTCTACCGCCGCTACTACGGCCACTATCTCGGATTCCAGGGAAGGCTCGGCGTCAACTACCGCTACTCCCGCTGGAACTTTGACCTGAAGCATATCGATGGGAAGACCTCCGACGGCGTATCCTACGAGATGGTCCACAACATTGACCGCAAGTACCACAACTTTGCCGCAGACCTTCCGCTCACCCTGAAGCTCGGTCACCATATCAAGAAGACGACCGCATTCATCTTCATGAGCGCAACACTCGACATCACCAAGCCTATCTACGAAATGGTCGATACCGAGAACCGCCTGTATCTTGAATCGTTCGGCGACGCTTCCGAAGAGGAACTGGAAAGAATCACCAAGTACGGCGACAACCCGTTCCCCCTGTACGAAAGCCACCAGACCAACAAGAGCTTCGGCATCAAGGACTGGGAAACCAGCGGGTGGCTCGGTCTCGGCGTCGAAAGTCGCCTTGTCTCGGTGGAATTCCAGGTCTACGGAATCGGAACTTCTACTAGCGACAACCACAGGTATCATCATATTGGTCACGACTCCAACTTCACCTGGCGTCTGTTCGTCGACTTTAGCATAAGGTAATCGGGGTATTTTTATGACACAGAACATGTTGAAAAAAATCGTATTACCGTTAGCCGCGACCGCTGCGTTCTATTTTAGCGCATGCGGCGAGAACCCCATCGAAATTGAGAACAAGGCCGACGCCAAGTTTAAATGGGACTATAAGATTGCACTCGACAGCATCGCCCAGAGAGTGGACGATGCTAGCTACTACGAATGTTACGACAACACCCGTGGTTTTGTGCAGAACAACAAGGAACGCTGCGACACCTTTATCAACCAGTACGCCAAGAATGCCGGCGATGACGCACTCAGCATGAAAACCATCATCACGATGGTCCGTGACAGCATCAACTACAACGACAAGGGCACCTATATCGGCGATGGCGACGATCCGAAGATCAACTACCTGCGGACCAACAAGATGCTTTCCGTTACGTTGACCAACTACAAGCGTACCGCCAAGTCCATCGAGCCTGAAGTCCGTTTCTTGATCAAGACCTTCATCGAGCAGGAGCCCTCGGAATATGAGCCGCTCTCGGCACTCGCCCTCGACACGACCGACATCAAGGAATGGAAGGGAGAAAAGAACATCGCCGTCCAGCTGCCCCGCGGCATTGACGGCATGAAGATTTGCCCCGTGCTGCGCGACAAGATCACGCAGGACGAATACTACGATGACGAGGACCTGCTGGACGAAAAGAACTGCATCGAAGTCAAGAACCTCGGATGGGTCGAGGAAGACAAATCCAAGAGCGAAAAGACTTCCCTGGAAAGTGCCGACATCCAATGGAAATGGCACTTATACGCTATTAAGTAATAAGTTCTAATTTCATAAGAAGAGGCGACCGAAATGGCCGCCTTTTTTATAATGTCATCCCGGACAAGTCCGGGATAGAATACTAGAACGCGCGGAGGCGGAGTGTCTTCTGCTGCTTGCCGCTCATGACCACCGCAATGTAGTTACCCTGCGGGAGGTTTCCGTTACGGCCGAATTCCACGAGGGCGTTGCCCGAACCGCGGCGAATATCGACTAGGTGACCGTTCGCATTGTAGAGGCGTGCTTCGAAATCGCTTTCGGCGTGAACCATGAGAGCGACCGAGGCGCGGGACATCGACACGGCGTGAACATCGAGCGCACGGCTTACCACCGGAACCGCAGTCGGAATATCCGACGGGTCGCCTTCGAAATCGAACCAGTCCACGTTCATGAGGAAGTCGCTTTCGCCGGAGTATTTGAAGCGGAGCGTCTGTTCGCCCTTGTCAAGCTTGATCGTCGTAGAGGTTTCGTACCAGTCGTTCCAGCCGTTCGTCTTGGCAGGATCCACCGTAAGGGTCGCAAGCGCCTTGCCCGTAGAATCAACCACCGTAATCGTCGACTTCTCTTCTGCTTCGGAAGCGACGCGTGCCGTGAGCGTATAGGTGCCCGCCGCAGGAACCTTCACGCGGTATTCGGTGAAGTCACCGTCGTTAATCCAGCCCACATTCGGAATGCCGTTTTCGTCGGGTTCCACCTGCACGCCGTCCATTCCAGAATAGTCTTCGGCTTCGATCTTTGCAGGAAGCGTCACCGCTTCGAACGGCTGGTTCGTGATTTTCAGGTTTGCATCGAATTCATACTTGACTCCCGCTGCAGAAACAAAGCTTGCAGTGTTGCCCTTGTATTCCACGTTCAGGAGTTCCTTGTTCGTTGCGCTAATAGCAAGGTAAGTGAGTGCGCCACCCTTCCACGCCATGGAATCGATAGTGAAGCCGCCACGGGCGCGGATGCCCGTAATGGAGCCGTCCTTCCACTGCGACGGAAGCGCCGGGAGAATGCGGATCTTTCCGTTGTGGCTCTGCATGAGCATTTCATTCACGCCAGAAACTGCACCGAAGTTACCGTCAATCTGGAACGGCGGATGCGCATCGAAAAGGTTATTATAGGTCTTACTCGGAGTCAGGAGCATACGGATCATCTTGTAGGCATGATTGCCATCGTTCATACGAGCCCAGAAGTTGATTTTCCAGGCAAGGGACCAACCGGTCGCATCGTCGCCGCGCTGTTCCAATGTAACCCCCGCCCCCTTGATCAGATCAGGAGTATCTTCGTGGTTAATCTGGGCGCTCGGGAAAAGACCGTACAGGTGAGAAATATGGCGGTTGTGGTTGGTCGGATCGTCCCAGTCATCGAACCATTCCATAATTTGTCCGTACTTACCCGTCCTTGTCGGCGGAAGGCGCTTGACTGCAGTCTGCATCTGCGCCTGCAAATCGGCATCGACGCCAAGAACCTTCGCGGCCTCGGTCGTGTAGTTGAACACGTCGCGGATAATCTGGTTGTCCATCGTCGGACCAAAGCACACATGATAGCCGCTGTGGTCATTTTCAGGAGAATCGCTCGGGGCTGTCACCAGGTACTTATTGCCGCTCACCGGTTCTTCGACGAGGCTGTTCAGATAAAATAACGCGGCACCCTTCATGGTCGGGTAAACATCCTTGAGGTATTCCTTATCGGGATTATAAAGGTAATGTTCCCAGAGGTGCGTCGTGAGCCAGCCCGAACCTGTCGGCCACATGCCCCAGGTGCCATCGATCGGAGCAGAACGATTCCAAAGGTCGGTATTGTGGTGTTCCACCCAGCCTTCGTCAACACCCCAATGCACCTTGGCGGTCTTTTCGCCCTGCTTGACCATGGACTTTACCTTGTCAATCAGCGGCCATGCACATTCGCCGAGGTTCGCCGATTCGGCCAGCCAGTAGTTCATTTCGAGGTTGATGTTGGTGGTGTACTTACTTCCCCAAATCGGGCTCGTGTCCTTGTTCCAGATACCCTGCAAGTTCGCGGGCTGGCCACCCTTACGGGAGCTTGCGATGAGCAAGTAACGGCCATACTGATAATGAAGTTCCACAAGAGAAGGGTCGTTGGTGGAATTGAAGTTCTTCACGCGGGTAGAGGTGATGTCGCTCGCGCTTGCGTCGGCTGTGCCCAGGTTCAGCGTAACACGGTTGAAAATTGCCTGGTAATCCTTGAGGTGATCCGCGAGCAAGTCGTCGTAAGATTTTTTGGCCACCTTCGACATAATATCAGAGGCGATCGCGCCCGGGTTGCCCGAGACATCGTTGTACGACTTGAAATTCGTAGCCGTGGTGAGCACGAGCATTGCCGAGTTTGCGCCCTGCACAGAGATGTTCCCGTTCGCAACCGATACCGTACCGCCGTCTGCCACCACATTCAAGCGATTCTGGAACTTGATGGAATTCACCGTCACATCGTAAACGAGCGTGTTGCCATTGCTGGACATGCTGTTGCTACGGTGCGGAGTCGTCATCGTGGCACCGAAACTCACCTTGCCCTTTTCGCTTGCCGTGAGGTGCACCACGATTACATGGTCCGGGAAACTCGCAAAATATTCGCGGGTATAATTAACGCCGCCTGCCGTATAAGTCGTCTTTGCAATAGCCGTCTTGAGGTCCAGTTCGCGGCGGTAATTGGTAGCGCCGCTATGCGATGTCGTAATCACCAAGTCGCCCACCGGCTGGAAACTTGCCGGACCGGGGCCAATCATGTAGTTCGACACGATGGATTCGGCAGTCCTGTAATCTCCGCGCCACAGGGCATCGCGGGCTTCTTTCAGGTGGCTTGCCGCCCCCTGCTTGTTGTTGTCACCCGGGCCGCCCGACCACACAGTACCTTCGTTCAGGCCGATAATGTCTTTTGTAACACCACCGTAGACAATGCCTCCCATATAACCGTTGCCAATGGGCAAGGCATTTGTGAATTCGGTACCAGCATCGCTATTGTACCACAATTTCAAGGGATTTTCGGCCGCGGCCGTAAACACAGCAACACACGCCAAAGTACAAAACACTAAGCCCAGCGTCTTCATAAGGACTCCTAAAAATTTGCAACCAACCATTATAAAATTAAACCCATATACGCAAAAGTGACCGCATTTGCGGCCACTTTGCATTGACATTTTATCAAGAACTATTTCACCTGTACGCGGAGGGTCTTGCCCGCGCCACGCACCAGGTAGATTCCCTTGGCAAGGCCAGCCTGTTTCAAGGTTTCGGAAAGGGAGAGCCCCGCGCAGTTAACGAGGGTTGCCACAAGGCGGCCGCTTGCGTTGAACACCTTCAGGGAGCGTTCCGCATTCGGCAAAAAGTTCATACTGTAGGTGCGAATTGAGTTGGTCGCGAGTTCTTCCTTGGTGAGCGCGAACTGGATCCAGTCGATATTCACGTAGCTGCCAGTAAACTGCACGCGCAATACATGGTCGCCTTTTTCAATTTCGGAGGTTTCGCCGTCCATGAGCGTATAAGTGTTCCAATCTTCGGTTTGCGGCACCGCAATGGTATCGGTCACGGCCTTGCCATCGATAAACAGGCGAATGCTACCGCCTTCGAGGCCGTCTGCCACGTTCGCGCGGAACACGAACTTACTTGCAGTCACTACGTTCACGGAGTATTCGAGCCATTCGCCGGCCTGGGTATAACCGATGGCGTAACCCTTGCTAGCGTCGGCAGAATCCACCTGCACAATGTCGACACCATCTTCGCGATAGGAGCCACCTTCGTTCACAAAGTCCTTGTCGTAGAACGAAACGCTCTGGCCGCCTTCATCGTAATCTTCGAGCTGCACGATTCCCGGGAGGGTGAGCTGAACCTTGTACGGAGTCTGTTCCATGGCGCCGTTAAAGTCGGCGAGCGGAATTTCCTTAATGTCACGAATATACCGGAAAGCCTTTTCGATACCGGCGTTGTTCACGACGTCATCGCTGTAATAGTTATTGGACTGCTGCAAAGTATTCTGCCCCGCCTGATTCTGACCCACGCCTGCAGGGGAATTCTTGAACACGTTTTCTTTCACGGTAAAGCCGCTGGAGCCTTCGTCCAGGTAAATAGGCACGTTCCAGTAGTCGGCCCACTTGGATGTTCCGTTATCGTGGATATAGTTGTGCTGAATTTCGCTACCGGTGCCCTGGTTAGAGAGCGTGTAAATCGGGCCGGAGTCGCAAAGCAAGCGGGCAATATGGTGAATTTCGTTCCAGTTCACATGGTTATTGGTCATGGCAGTCTGATCCTTTGTCCAGCCAAAGCCAATGGAAATACCGGAGTAATAAGTGTAAGAAACTTCGTTATGTTCGATCACCACATAGCGCGGGTAACCGGCGCCAATACCCACGGCACCCTGATGTTCATTAGTCACGTTAGTGATCAGGTTGTTCTTGACCGTATCGCGGGTACTGATTTCTTCCTTGTCGGACGGATTGTAGGCGATATGAATTTCGGTCGTGGAGTCCTGATAGAACTTGCCGAGCATAATGCCTGCAGCACCGATTTCGAAGAAGGCATTGCCCTGGATCATGTCGTCGTTGGTGCCCGAGACAAAGTCGAGGCCCGTAGCCGCAATCTGCGAGAATACGTTACCCTGTACCAAAAAATGATGCGCATTTTCGACGCGGAACGCCGCATCGGGACGCCACAGCAAATACTTGTTGCTGTTCAGCTTTTCCCAGTTTCCGCGGCCAGGATCCGCAAGGACATCCACATTGAAGTTTGCTGCCTGCAAATCTAGGAAGCCTTCTTCGCTGGGGCGGGTATAGTTGGAATGGGCGAAGGTCAAGCCTTCGAAAGACATGTAACCCACCTTGTTCTTGGTATCCTTACCCAAGACGCTGAACAAGGTATTGAGTCGAGGAGCAACCACATGGGCCGTCGACATGCTTTCACCGGAACGAGGCTTATAGTAAAGTACGTGTTCCTTTTCGTCCAAGTACCATTCACCCGGAGCATCAATCAAGTCGTAGGAATTTTCGAGATAGAAGACCTGCTGTTTAGGCGGATTGCTCATGAAGGCGGTTCCGAGCATCGGGTATGCGCGGTGGAACAGCTTGGTACGTTCAGGATCCTTGGGAATGAGTTTTGCCGTACCGCCGTTTACTTGAGCCTTTTCAAGACGCAGGATGTTTTCGGACCAGGCAATCATCAGGTGGATTTCGACATCCTCGATGTTCTTGATATTCTTGATGTAGTCGGCAGAGACATCGAAGGCGCGACCCGTAGAGTCCACCTTCGTAAGGCGCACAAAGTCGTGGTCAAAGCCGCCATTGCCTTTTTCATTCGCGGCAATTACATTAGGAAAACATGCGCGAACAGCCTTACGGTTGTTCACGTAAAGCTGGCGGAAACTGCCTTCTACGCCTTCGGCTTTCCAGATGTTGTTCGCCTCGTCATGAATGGTCCAGCCGGTAATGCCCATACCACCGGTAATCAGGGGCTTTTCGCCATCGGCCGCCTTATAGCGCACGTAGTGGCCATCCTTACCGCCATCGCGTTCGTCAAAGCCAATCGTTGCAGGGAGCACATAAGTTCCTTCGCGAAGAATCACTTCGATGTCGCCCGTCATGGAACCGTTAATCGCGCGAACGGCCTTCTGGGCCTGCGTAATCGTCTTGAAGGGAGCATCCTTTGTACCCTTGTTAGAGTCGCTTCCGCTCGGAGACACATAGAAAGTCGCCTGGGGGGCAGCCACAGCAGCCCCGGCAAAAGCCAGGGAGCAGCCAAAAGCAATTGAAAGAATCCTTGTATCCATAGAAAAACCTCGCATCCGTTTACAAAATTATCTTTTAAAAGCAAAAAAGGAACTCCCGGGAAGGGAGTTCGTGTTGACAAGTTGTCAATGGCTTAGCGCACCTGGATTCGGCGGGTAACGCCCGCAGCGCGCACCAGATATACGCCGTTTGCAAAGCCCGCCGCCTTGAGGGATGCTTCGATAGATGCAGCGGCCGGCCCTTGCGGGTTCACATTCCCCAGGAACCTGCCCGTCATACTGAACACCTTGAGGGTTTCGGAACCTAGGCGAGAAAGATGCACTTCACGAGAGATTGGGCGCGATTCAATACGCGTCGTATTCGGATCCGTAAACTGCAGCCAATCGATGTTCACGTAGGCACCCGTAATCAAGATGCGGAGAACATGTTCGCCCTTCTCCAGCTTGACGGTACCGATTTCAATTTCCTTATAGACTTTCCAAGTCGTATCGATTTTGGCCACCTTGATCGAATCGGTAATTGCCTTGCCATCCATAAACAGCTGGAAGCCCGCCGTTTCGGAAGCTGTCGCGACGTTCGCCGTCAACGTAAGTTCAGCATCAGATTCCACATTCACGCTGTATTCCAGCCATTCGCCCGACTGCGTGTAACCCAAGGCATAGCCCTTGCAGGAGACCGTCCCGCAAGCCGCATCGTCAATTGATTCGATATCTACAGCATCTTCGCGGTAGGCCTTGCCCTGATTTTCGGAGTCCTTATCGTAGAAGGTAAAGCGGTTTCCACCTACGTCGTAATTTTCCGCCTCGATCTTGCCCGGAATTACGGCAATTTTTCCCTCATAAGCTTCGCGTTCCGGCGGATCGGTCTCGACCGTGTCGGCCCAGGCCATCTTCATGCGGTCCACGCCCGACTGATTCACGATTTCAAGCTTGATGTTCGCCCCTTCGCCGGTGCGCTTGGTCATGCTGTACCAGTCGCCATCGCGAAGCCCCGGCCAGTAGAAGCTGCCCATCTCCCATTCGCGCAGCTGATCGCTCATACCGCGGATGTAGGCCATGAAGTAGTTCGTCGGAGTAGAATTATAGTCCATGTAGTCGTAATGCACGCCAGCCTTGTCGCCAGGGCTCATGGCACCGCCCCATTCCGTACACACCGTGCGGTCTATGTACTTGCCCACCTTGCCCTTGAAGCTGTTTTTCCAGCCCTGTTCGGTGGTAATGCTCATGTTCCAGAAGGTGTATTCGTGCACCGCAAAAAGGCAACCTTCAAAACGCGGGTCGTCGGCAATGTCGGGCACATTCCAGGCAAGGCCCGAACCGTCGAGCAGAATATGGTCGCGAGGCACATTTGGGAACTTTTCAAGCCATGTTGCATACAAGTTGCGCAGTTCGTCCTTGCTGTACATGTGCGGTTCGTTGAAAATTTCAAAGTAGGCGTTCGGATGATCGCCATACTTTTCGACGATTTTCGCCCACATTTTCCACCAGTCATCCATGTTTTTCGGGCCAGAGGGCTGTGCAGGGCCCCAGTAGCCCATCACCAGGCGACCATGCTTGAGAGCCACATCCAAGGCTCCGGAATACATGTCAAACGCTTTGAGAACCGTCGGTTCGTTCACCGGCATGCGCACGCTGTTCGTACCGAACAGCTCCTGGAACTGTCCTATGACGCGTTCGGCAGCCACCGACGCCGACTGGTAATTGTCCGAAAGGCTTAAGCCCGAAAGCACCAGCACGTCAGACACGAAATTGTCGCGTTTATCCGCCCAGTTGACACCGCGGAACTGACTCGTAACGGCAAAAGAATTCACCGTCGAAATGGCCATAGCGGCCAAAACACCGCAGGCAATACGCCTGACCTTAAAACCAAACATCATGACACCTTCCTTTCCTCCCACCAAACTAACCTAGCTATAAATTACCTTTTGGGCGAAAAAAAAGAACCCCCTAAAAGGAGATTCTATTGACAACTTGTCAAAGGGGGTTCGTTATATTTTCATAATTTTTCATTAGCCTGCTTACAGACATCCACTAAATATTCAGCATAATCACTAAAAGTCTCGTCACCAACCACAGCCGCTGTCGGAACAACAGCTTCAATTGTGTTACTCGTACACGGAACAGCAAGTAGACCACAGGACGCAAGAAGAACATTATTTTTCATAGTCATCGACAGCCTTTTCCACATATCCAACGAGAACGGAAATTTTTATTTGATCTTACACCAGAAGTACCCCCCCCAAAAAAAGTCAAGTGTTTATGAGATTTTCGGCCTTTTTGAGAAGAAAAAGTGTTGTTCAATCAAGTTTAACCGTACGAACGTAAAAACAGGAAAAGCCCAATCTAGCCGGGCTTCTCAACATGAATTCAATTTTTCTATAGAAGTTTTTTTATACTACTTGGCATTATACCATTTAGTATAATACCAAATGGTATAATTTTTCAAGGGGGATGGATCCCGTCACTACGTTCCAGGATGACAATGCCACTAGAAATCCTTCGACTTTGCACAGGATGACACTTCTGCGGTTTGGCCCTGCTCCTACGAACCTAACTCAACTAAGAAACTAAAGTTTCAAGTTTCGTATATCGGCAGGCTCAGGGCCCTTATCAGCGATCCTTGCGGAAAATGGCGCTAGCATAACTAAATCCGTCGCGCTGGATTTTCAGGATGTACATTCCGCGTTTCATATCGGCGATGCCGATGCTGAAGGCGGATTGCCCCGCAGGTAACATTTGCGACTTGACGAGGCGACCGTTTATCGAGAAAATCTTGGCGGTCAGTCCCTGCGAAAGGGCAGTGCCTGCGGCAATCTGCAATTCGTCGCCCATGATGCGGGCCTTCAAATCAGGGCGAGTGACCGGTTTCGCGGCAATTACCTGCGGAGGTTCCTCTGGCTTCGGCTTGTTGCGCAGCAGACGCACGCTATAGATGCCGCCCACCATTCCCGAACTTGCCGTAAACGAGATGCGCACAATCTTCTTGCCCTTCACCATGTTGTCCGGAATCGGGTAAGTCACGTTCACGAATTCGTCCTTGTTCCACTTGCCCGAGATGTTTTCGGTCACGAGCTTTTCATCGTCAATTTTGATGTCGAATTCGCGAGTGCAGCCCTCGTTGCCCCAGTAGCGCACCATAAGGCTCAGGGAATCTTCGCTATTCGTCTCGAATTCATAGCTGATGAGTCCACCATCGCCACCGCTGCACTTGCCCGCGTCGCGGTAGAATTCACCCTGATGCGTTCCCGTCGAAGAATTTTCCGTTTTCATCTTGTGGTCCACTTCGGGCTGCTGCTCGCCGGGCGCCACTTTATCTACAGTCTTCTCGTCGAGCGCCAAGGCCTCTTCCTGTTCCTTCTTCAGGCGTTCCAGAATCGAGGGGTCGGTAAGCACCATCCAATACATCATGTAACGCGCATCGTGAACTTCGTAGAACGGCTCTAGCAACAGGTTTGCATCCTTCTTGTTTGCAAACAGGTACGGAGCCTTAAAGTGCATCGGTTCGCCCTTCACTGGTTCCACCTTCGACGGGATTTCTTCCTTCTTGCTCGCAAGCATCGGCGCCTGATCCAGCGATTGCAACGCTCCCGACGCAATATGGCTCCAGCGGCCATCATCGGCAACAAGGCCGTTCAGATTTTCGGTCCCGGTCTTTGCAGAAAGTACAATCGGCCCGTGCAAAAGCGCCACATAGTCGCTCACGCCCGGCAAATCTTCAGTGTGCGTGTACATCGGGAACAGCACCTCGATTACATCACCCGACTTCCACGATTTTCCCGCAGAAACATAGCTGGAGGGCTCTGACTTTTTCACAACGGTATCGCCGTTCACGACAACCTTGAATTCGCCTTCCTTTACCCAGTACGGATGGCGAACCTTGAAGTCAAACGAACCTGAACCCGTTACCGTAAATTTCGCACTTTCGCCCTTCGGGAAAGCCGTTTCCTGCTTGATTTTCACCTTCTTGTCTTTCCAGTTCAGAAGCGATGCGGCAAACAAATTTACATAAAGGTCGTCGCCGTCCTTCGTATAAATAAACTGGCTGTACTTCGTCGGGTTTTCCATGCCCGAACCCACGCAGCACCACATGGCCGCATTCACCTTGGAATACACCCGGTAATGGCGGGGACGTGCAGGAGTGAAGTACACGTACCCGCCATGTTTTGGATGTATTGTGGATAAGATATGATTAAAGAGGGCTCGTTCGTAGAAATCCGCCTGTTTGGCGTCGTGATCCATATTGAACAGGCGTTCTGTAAGCTTGAGCATATTATAGGTGTTGCACGATTCCGGTCCTTCGCGTTCCTCTACATACTTCTTGTGATTGTCGAGCGCCGGGAAATGTTCCGAGATGCTGTTGCCGCCAATTGCAATGCTCCTCTTGTTCACCACACGGTCCCAGAAGAACTCGGAGCCCTTTACATACGAGGCATCGTTCGTGAGTTCCGCGATACGTGCAAAACCCACGACTTTCGGCACCTGCGTATTCGCGTGGATGTTCGTCAAGTTGTCATTCCCAGCCGCCATCGCGTTCAGGAGCCACTTGTGCGACCAGCGCTTGGCCTCTTTCAGGTACTTCTCGTTTTTCGTCAAGGCGTAGGCATCGGCGTACACTTCGTCCATGCCGCCATGTTCCGTACCGAGCATCGATTCCATGGCATTGTCGTTGAGTCCGCCCGTAATCGTAAGACCCCAGTCGCAAAGGGCAAGGAACATCGTCTTCGCCTGTTCATAGCCTCCATAGATATAGGCATCGCGGAGGCCCGCAAAAGTCTTGTGAATGTTGTACCACGGCACCCAATAGCCGTTCTGTGCGCCCGCGTTTCCATTCTTGAACTTGAGCCACATTTGCTTTCCATTCGGAACACCGCTCAGGTAACCCTTGAAATTGTTGTCCCTGGAATTGTAGTCCTGAATCGTCTTGAGTTCGCCCAGCACATACTCCAGCCGTTCCTTGATGAGTTCATCGCCGGTTGCCGCATACTGCATTGCCAAGGCACTCAGGTAATGCCCCAGCACGTGGCCATCAAGCCCCGCCCAGTTTGAAAACTTGCTGGCCTTCGGCTTCATCCCCGCCTCTTCGTAAAACGGCGCAATTAGTTTATCCGTATCGTAGGCGAGCAGCGTTTCAACATTCAGGTCTTGGCGCTCCTTCAGCGGACCATCGAGCAGTTGCACATCGCCAAGTGCGAACATATCGGGGTAAAGCAGGTCTTGCGTATGCCCCTGAGCATACCAACATCCCATTGCAGCAAGGGCAACGCAAGCCATGCGATTGATCTTGATTCCAAACATCTCGTACCATCCTTTTTCCAGCACAAGCCAACCAATCTAAAATTAAATCCTGTAGCACGAAAAAATCCCCTATTCGGGGATTTAGTTTTGTCAAAATTTCAAAAGGGAGTCCGGGAACTAACGCTCAACAAAGTTACTGGGCTTGACGCCGTAGAGCACCACATCGTCTATCCAGAATTCTGTATCGTCGTAGGCGGCAATCGAAATCGTCGTCATCGCCTTGCTGATAACATCCCAGCCGAGGTTTCCGTAAAGGTCATCGCGTGGCTTAAAGTTCGAAGGCTTTATCACGCGGCGGCTCCATTCACCATCTGTGGCAAGGGTGTCGTACGCCAAGGTTTTGCCTTCGACATTTGAACTTCCCAGAGTTTCAAAGGCAATCGAGATGACACCAGTTCCGCGAGCATAAAACACGATGGAATCCGTCGCCGAAATATCGCAGGGAGACTCCTCCTTGCAAATCCAGGTACCAAAGAAAGACCACTTGCCCACTGCAGCCGACGATTTCCAATGCAACGCTCGGCCTTCGCGTTCAGCGCCCGCATCTTCGATAAAGCTTGCGACACCGGCATCCACATCCGGCGTAGTCACCACGTTCGTGTCGGTGACGCGCATATAGCCTTCCACCGAGATTCCCAAATCGGTAATGAAAAATTCCTCGCTGTCCGACTCGAAATCAAGAATCTTGACGGAATCCGGCTCGAACGCGTAAACATAGGCCGAAGTTTCTTCGGCGGCATCGACCGTAACCGACCCCTCCACTACGCTATCGCCTACAATATAGCGCAACTCATATTCAAATGGCGGCAACGAATCCATTGCATAGAAACCCTGAGCGTCCGTCTTGACAAGACGATCCGAACCGTACACCTGAACCCAGGCATGGTCGACACCTTCGGGCAGGTAAACCCTTCCCTTCAGGTTTCCCGTCTTTTCCAAGACAAACCGCACGGAATCTCCGTCCTTGATGTCTTCGGCTGAAATCTTTTTGAACAGGCCTTCGCCAGCATCCACCACTTCAAGCGTCGCCACATCTACCGCGAGTCTATCAATGCGGATGCGACCCAAAGAATCCGTCACGAATTCGCTGAAAAATTCGGTATCCGCGGAATCCACAGCGGAACCTTCTTCAGATTTTTCCGCCGCGTCACCCGCATCAGCCCCCTCGACGCTCCGGACATATTCCGCAGAACGCATGCGCGCCACCACGTTTGCCGCCGGCAACGAATCTCCGCGGACAAACTGAATCAGGTAAGCGTTTTCCGTCTCCACCGTGCTGATTCCGGCCACCTCTTTTTCGCCGGAACACGCCCAAAACGCAAGCGACACAAAAACGGCGAGGAATAAAAGAAACTTTTTCATCTTTTCGCCCCCACTTTTTTAGCCTGTGAACCCCTGGATTCCTTGGCAACTTCGGCGACCGGGTAAAAGGCGAACACGAACTGCATCGCGCGATTCACGTCCTTCACCTCGGCCACCCTCTTCTGCACCTGTCGTCTAAATTCCAAAGTCATCTCGTTCAGGTCATCAAAGCATTCATCGTCCACACCCACCAGCAGCGACGAGATATTCCGCTTCGCAGGCTCCACGGCGACCAGCGCATTCTGCGCAAGCGCCAAGAGCTGGTTCTGGTAGCTGCGAATGGCAGCGATCTTTGTCGGCGACCCCGCCGATGTAAAGTTAGCCGTTGTTGCGGCGTAGCGTTCCGAGGCAAGCGGCGTAATCAGCTTTAAATCCTTGAGAACCGCGATGGCCTCGCGCACCTGGTCTTCCGAGACAGCGGGCGTAATCTGCTTCACCAGGCGAGAAACCTCGGCATGCCCCCCGTTCATCTCGATCAGCGCCCGCACCACCGGAATCCACCACTTGCTTAAAAACAAGTATTCACTCGCACTGAACTTGCGCAAGTCCACATCCTGCAGCGAAAGCGCCATCTTGTAGAGTTTTTCTTTTTTCGCCTGCGACTTCGCCTTGGCTGCCGCCACCAGGATTTCAAAAATTTCGCCGCTACGCCCCTTCAAGTCCAACAGGTCCTTCGCCAGGGGAATGCTGTGGTTCGGCAGATGCAGTTCCTTGTTCAGTACACGGAAAATTTGGCTCGTATCGAGCCCCAGCTTCTGCCCCATCATCTTGTAGGAATACAGGGGCATATCCAGCTTGCGCTGGGTATAGTAATTCTTGAGCAGGTCCCTGTAATCGCTAATTTCGTTGATGTTCAGCATAGGCGCATTCTCGAAAAAATCCCTCTAATCTATAAAATAACCTGTTCTGCCATTAAAAACTCATCTATATCGAAAAAGCCTTTGAAAAAATGTCAAAGGCTTTAACTCAATAAGAAAGGGCCTTAAACTACTTTATCCTATGTCCGGTCAGGTCGAAGCGTTTGCCGTTCTTCTCGATGAACAGCGTGTTGCCCTTCTTGAGGAGTCGCGGAGAACTAGTGTGGCGCACTGCCGCGGGGATTGCCTGATGCAGGCCCATCGTTTCGCAGCTTTCACCCGCGCAGAACTCGATCCAGTCGATATCCATCCAGTCGCCGGTAACCGTGAAGCGGAGAATGTGTTCGCCCTCGGTCAGGTTCACCTTGGCTTCGACCGTGTTGTATTCGTCGTAGTTGTCTTCGCCCTCGGTTGCAGCTGGCACGGCGATTTCTTCGGTAATGTCCTTGCCATCCATAGAGAGCTTGAAGCTTGACGTGTTGTTGGCAGAAGCCACAGAAGCGTTCATCGTGTAAGTTCCCGTCGAGGCCACCTTCACGGTGTATTCGAGCCATTCGCCCGCCTGATTGTAACCCACGATAACACCAGTTGCCTTCTTGTAAAGATCCACGCCTGTACCCGGGCGGTAGTCAGAATCGCCATGGTTTTCGGTATCGTTTTCGTTGTAGGTGGTGTTGCCCTGGCCCACACCGTTAATGTCGAAATCTTCCACTTCGATCTTGCCCGGAATGGCGAGAGCTTCGCCCTTGAACGGAGCGCGCGGAACCGGCTTGAGAACCAAACGGAGAAGTGCCGAGCCATGTGCCGGAAGTTCGATAGAAACATGGGAAACCGGGCCCAAGTCCTTCTTTTTCCAGGCATCGCGAACTTCCACTTCACCTTCTACGCCAATGTCTGCAAAGTTACATTCCACAGTCTGGGTAGAATTGTTGTTATTCAGAAGTGCCACGGCAATGTCGCCATTCTTCAAGGGCTTGGTCCAAATCTGCTTGCCGTTCACGTCGGAGACGCGATGTCCCTGAACGCCAAGAGAGTCCTGGTTGATGGCAATCATGTCCTTGTTCAGGTAGAGTTCCTTGGTCTCGTTGCTCATGTTGCGTACGTCGGAACTAATCATAATGGGGGCGGCCATAATGGACCACATCGTCATCTGGGAACGCTGTTCCTCGTAAGAGAGGCCCCTGTTACCTACTTCGAGCATGTCCGGGTCGTTCCAGTGGCCGGGCTTTGCAATCTGCCAGTACTTGTTGTTCGCATCGATAATTTCGTAGACGCCGCGGTACCATGAAGTCGAAATCCATTCGGGGCCGATATCAAAAGTGGTGCGCCACAGGTTGGCGATTTTCGGCATCCAGTCCTTGTATTCCCACATGCAAATGCTGAACACGATGTCGCGTCCGGAATTGCGGAGGGCCTTGGACATGGCGGTGTAATCTTTTTCCTGGGTATTCGGGTCAGAATCGCAGTTGTCGTACTTCCAGTAGTCGACACCCCATTCGGCGAGTTTCTTGGCATCCTGTTCTTCGTGACCGTTGGAACCGCTCTGGCTATCCCACTTGCTGTTGTAATGGTGGCAAGTACGTTTGCCGCGGTCGCCGTAAAGGCCGAACTTAAGGCCCTTCGCATGCACGTAATCGGCAATGGCCTTCATACCGCTCGGGAAGGTTTTCGGATTATTCTGGAGGTTGCCTTGCGCATCGCGCTTGGTGTCCATCCAGTTGTCGTCGAGGTTCAGGTAAATATAGCCCGCGTCCTTCAAGCCAGAAGACACCATCGCGTCGGCGATTTCCTGAATCTGCTTTTCGTTGATGTTTTCGTGGAACACGTTCCAGCTGTTCCACCCCAGCGGAGGCGTAAGCACCAAGCTATCAGGATGCGCAAAGGCCTGAGAGGCCAAACCACAAAAAGCAAGGGCGATAGCCCCGCCGAACGAATATTTTTTTAAGCCAAACATCTTCATCACTCCATGATGATATTTACACCTAAAAAAATATTCTTAAAAAAAGGAAAAACACCCAGCTAAAAGAAAGGCTTCATTGATTATTTATCAATGAAGCGCTATGGGAAAAATTGCGTTTTTTAACGGGAAACGGGCACCAGGAGCGACTTTTCGCCCTTCAAGCTCCGCAAAAGATACACACCCTTAGTGAACCCAGCCTGTTCAAGCGATTCGGCAATGCCCGCACCATGAATTTCAACCAAGCCGAGCCTGCTTCCGTGTATATCGAACACGGCGTACGCCGATGGTTGCTCACGCATGTACTGTACCCCACGCAAAGTCGACGGATCTTCTTCGGGAATTTGCGCGGCATCGAGTTTTGCAATTTTCACGTTGTCGAGCGAAAGCGTTCCCGTCGCAGCACCAGCATTGAAACTCAGGCGGCTATTCGTATCGGTCACAGCCGTCATCTGGAACTTGAACGAATAGGTTTTCATATCCGTGCCAAGATCAAAATTCTGCTTTTCCTTGAGGTAGCTCGCCCACGGGTCATTGTGCTGTTCCACATTCACTTCGAGCGTGCGGGCAGCCCCCGCACTGGCGTCAAAAGTGATTTCGTACCATTGGTCTTTTTCAAGATGCAAGTCGTGCTGAATCAGCTGCACCTGGTAATTCTGCGTACCGATAGCGGAAATATCAAGCTGGTACTTTCCATCTTTCGCATCACCAGTCGCAGCGGCATCGCCATGTAGCTGCAAGTCCCAAGCCACGGCACTCGAATCGAAGCCGCCGTTAAAGATTTCATCGCGATTCGTAGGCACGACAATCGCAGGTGTCGGCGGCGGAAGAGAGGATCCATCCAGCGAATAGTTCTTCACAAAGTTCCAGATTTCCACGCTCGTGTTCACGCTCACGGCCTCGTCCATGGAATACCAGTGGCCCTTTCCTTCGATTGTCAGCAGGCGCACTTCTACATTGTCGGTGCAACCGCTCCAAATTTCCAGAGACGCAGCAGAGCCCGACTTAGTCGTCGGATACGGCTTAATCTTCTGCGAACTGCTGGAGCACTTTTGCGCATTGACCCAGCCCTTCAGGGTATTCACGGTGCTGTTATAATTCACCACATCGTCGCTCGTGCCGTGCGTATGCATAATCGGCATCGCACGCTTGGGCGAATTCACGCCGCCACCACCCGAAACAGGCGCAATAGCCGCAATCATGTCGCCCATCTTGTTTGCCGCATGGTAGCTCATCATGCCGCCCATCGAAAATCCCGAAACATATACACGGTTTTTATCAATTCCGTATTTTTGATACATTTCGTTGATGATTGCCTTCAAGAAATTGACATCCTTATCGCCGCCAATGTCCCAGGCCTTGTTTTCGCCATTGGGGAACACCACCACGAAGCGCGCCGTATCGGCAATGGACTCCCACTTCGCCGCATTCTTCTGGTAGGGGGCGTCCTGATTCATGCCATGCATCTGGATGATGAGCGGGCGATTCTTTTCGATTCCCGACGGAGCATACACGAGCATGCTGCGGTTCTTGCCATCTACCGTTAAGTTGTCTGCAAAGGCATTACCCGTAAACAGCGCAACACTGGCGAGGGCAAGCACCACCTTGCCCAAATTTTTCATACCAAACATCCTTCGCTCCTTTTTTGCAGCCCTTACTTCGTTACCATAAAGCGACGAACCATCCCATTCTTCGCACTGATCAGGTACACGCCCTTTTCCGAAACCATGGAGCGCACCTTGGACTGAGCCTCGCTTGCACTTGCTGCAAACACGGTTCCCACAAAGCTTCCGTTCAAGCCGTACACGCGGTAAACCTGTTCAGCCTGCACATCGTAACGAACCGCGTTGGCAATCCCCGTCGGATCAATCGGTTCCGGATCCGTAGCGTCCTTGCCCTTCACGAACGTGAAGTAGTCGATATCGAGCCAGGAGCCTACCACTGTGAAGCGGAGCACATGTTCGCCCGCAGGGAGCGTCACATTAGCCTTTACCTTGTTATAGTCGTCGTAATTTTCTTCGCCGGAACTTGCCGCCGGCACCGCGATTTCTTCGGTGATGTCCTTGCCATCCAGGGAGAGCTTGAAGCTAGAAGTGTTACCCGCTGCAGCGACAGCCGCGAACATGGTGTAGTCCCCCGCTTCCTTCACGTTCACGGTGTATTCAAGCCAGTCACCTTCGCTGTTGTAGCCCACAATAATTCCAGTTGCCTTCTTGTAAAGGTCAACACCGGTACCTGCGCGGTAGTCGCTGTCGCCATGGTTTTCGGAATCGCCATCGTAGTAAGAGGTACCGTCCTTGCCCTTGCCCGGCACGTCGAAATTTTCTGCCTCAATCTTGCCCGGGAGCGCAACGGCGGGGCAGTTTTCACCTGCGGCGCAGAACGGAGTCTGCGGAACAGGTTCAGAGCCAGCACCATCAAGGTAAATTTCATCGTTCGCATCAACACCGACCTTGAACCAGTCAAAGTCCGCATAGCCGCCCGCCTGCTTTGTTGCAAAGTTGAAGAGGCCCCAGCGCACTCCCACGAACATGTGGAGGTCGTAATTGAGTTTCACGTCGCTACCGATCTTTGTCCAGGTATTGCCATCGGTGCTGTAGTAGAAGTATGCAGTACCGCGGTCAATCGGCAAGTCGAAATCAATACGAAGATAAACCTTGGAACCCGAAATTGCCTTGCTATCCTTCAGGCTTTCACCGTCCTTGTTTCCGGTATACATCACCACCTTGTAGCTGCCGCCATCTTTAGCGAGCGCCACAAAGCCCTTGTCATCTTGCAGGGCAACAAGGCCTGCCATGTCGCCATCCTTCATGCCCGTGCCATCCACAAGGGTACGGCCAGAACTCTTGGGGCCAAAGGAACGCTGTGTCAAGGTGTTCTTCGCAGTCACCACGCGGCTATCGGTGCGGCTCGTGGTAATGCGGTAAAAGCCCGGATTTGCAGACAAGCTCCAGTTCTTGTTATCGGGGTTATGGTTGAACTGCCATTCAAGAGCCAGTTCGCTGGATTCAAAATCATCGGAAGTCACCATGCCGTAGCCAGGCAGCGGAGATTCCGGCAGGTCAATCGTGGAGGGAGCCTTGCTTCCGCTGGTCGGAACCGGCCAGCCGTCCTTCCATTCCATCGGGACCAAGTGCGACATACGGCCGACCGGGCCGGAATCGCGGAACAGGAGGGCATACCACTTGCCATCGGGAGTATCAAAGATGCCGCCCTGCGCAACACCGTTATCGGAGAGGAAATACCTTCCGCTGAATCCGGAGAGCAGGCTCTTGGAACGGTAAACGATTTCGCTACGGCTCTTGCCAGCCGGCCAGGAAATCGTAAACAGGTAGTATTCGCCATTCACCTTTTCCATGTGCGAGCCTTCCTGCTGCACGTAGTAGTTGCTAGTGCCGGTTACCTGGTTGATGCTAACGCCGCCGAGCTTGCCACTCTTGCCGCCGGCCTTTACACCGCTAGCATCGTCATTCAACTGCACGTAGCTAATCTGGTCGCCACTGCCGTAGAACACCCACACAGTGCCATCGTCATCGAAGAACAGAGAAGGGTCGTGGTAGAACGGGAGTTGCACTTCGCTCCACTGGCCGCTTTCCACGTCGGCGGTTTTGTACAAATGCGTCTTGCCCGTCGTGTAAGACGGTGTCAGCACGTAGAAGAATCCCTTGTGGTAACGGATGCTCGAAGCCCAAGAGCCCTTGCCGTAGGCATCCTTGCCGCCATTCAGGTTCTGCTGGTCGTTGTTGGTGAGCGTCTGGTAGGCATAGCCCACCGTGCGCCACTGGGCCAAATCGGTGCTCTTGAAAACGGGCACGCCCGGGGCAAAGTGCATGGTCGTCGTCACCATGTAGTAAGCGTCGTCAACGCGGACAATGGAAGGGTCCGGGCTATCGACGTACATGATCGGGTTATTGACCGTAACGGCACCAGCAATTCCGGCAGAAACCAAGGCTACGCAAGCCAAGAGCTTAAAGCATCCCATTTTTTACTCCTTTAGTCGAGCGCACCACCGCCCGAACATAATCTTTCAACTTAAAATTACCCTTAAAAAGGCCAAATAGGCCCCCTGCGCGAGCAAGTTCCTTTGACAAATTGTCAAACTTAAGTAAATATTTAGTTACATTGAGCTCGTAGTAAGCTATTTAACCTCTCGCGTCCAGCCCACTTTTTTCTATCTTTGTACCATAACAAACGCGCATTCCGCGCACCGGAGACTCTTATGGCAGCACTCATCCTAGACGGCAAGGCTCTCGCCAAGACCACAGAAGAAGAACTCAGCGCCCGCGTGGCAAAGCTCAAGGAAAAGACGGGCAAGACCCCGATCCTTGCAACGATTCTCGTGGGCGACGACCCGGCCAGCGCCACATACGTCAAGATGAAGGGCAACGCCTGCGCCCGCGTAGGCATGGAAAGCATCCGCGTGGTGCTCCCGAAGAACACCACCACCGAAGAACTCCTCAACAAGATTCAGGAACTCAACGAGAACCGCGACGTGCACGGCATCCTGTTGCAGCACCCGGTTCCGCGCCACATCGACGAACGCGCCGCATTCGAAGCCATTGACGCCCGCAAGGACGTCGACGGCGTGACCTGCCTCGGCTTTGGCCGCATGGCCATGGGCGAACCCGCCTACGGTTGCGCAACGCCGGCTGGCATCATGCGCCTTCTGAAGGCCTACAACATTCCTCTCGCAGGTAAGCACGCCGTAGTCGTTGGCCGTAGCGCCATCCTTGGAAAGCCGATGGCCCTAATGCTTTTAAATGCAGACTGCACCGTGACCATTTGCCACAGCAAGACCGAGAACCTTCCCGAATTCGTGAAGCAGGCCGACATCCTCGTGGGTGCCGTGGGCAAGCCGGAATTCATCAAGAAGGAATGGATCAAGCAGGGCGCCGTCGTGGTCGACGCAGGCTACCATCCGGGTGGCGTGGGCGATATCGAAAAGGGTCTCGACGACGTGGCATCGGCCTACACTCCGGTTCCGGGCGGCGTGGGCCCCATGACCATCAACACGCTCATCTACCAGAGCGTAGAATCCGGCGAAAAATATTTGGGATAATTTAAAAGCGCCAAGCGCTGACTAGCGCCTGGTGCGTTCCAGTTCGACGGCATCCGTCTCGGGAGAATTCGGCGAAAGCATACCTTTCACCATATCGCCGACAAATTCCGCGCCGACCCCGATCAGCGTCCCGACGGTAGAATCGTTCGAATACTCGCGACTGTCCATACTGGCAGTCGCTTCTTTTATGGCCGACTTTTCGTTTTCCTTGGGGTCCGCATAGACTATCGGGCCTTTCTTGTAGCCCAAATCAACGGAATCGGCCGCCGTAGGCGCCTTCTTCTGCACGAGCTGGGCGCAAGCGACACCCGCAAGCATAAATATGGCCAATCCAAGAAATTTCATTTTCACACCCTTCGGTGCAAAATATAGCAAGACAAAAGACTGCCGAGCAGGTTCTCCCAACAGCGTGTACTAGAACTTCGCCAAGAATTCCTTCGCGTCGCAACTGACGACGATTTCGCCGAGCAACTCCAGCAGGCGTTCCAGATCTGGGTGGCCTTCGCGTTCAAACACCACCACCTTCTTGAAGCGGTCCCGGTGGCGAAGCAGGAATTCCAGATTGTTCATGTCGCTCTTAGGGAATCCATAACCCAAGAAGAAAATTTCTTGGGCATTCTTGAGGTAGTAATCGGCCTTACTCCACAACAAATTAAACAGACTCCCGCGCAAGAAAGATTCCTTCGTATGCGCCATCGGAATATAAATCGGAGTATCCTCGCGATAAATCGGGAAACTGCGGTCGCAAGGTTCCACCTGGCACACGTTCTTCAAATCGAGCGGATCAGACGCACCCTTGACCGGATACCAGTTCAGCGAACCGTGCAGTTTGATCAAATCCACCGAATGGGTACGCGGCGCACGGACAGCACTGCGGTCAGCCGGGTCTATACGCACCCCGTAATCCACCGCTACACGCGCATTCATCTTGGCATCATCCGTAATCACGTCCTCGATTAGCGTGTCATAATTAAAGGACAGCAATAAGGTGTCGCGAACACCCTCGCTCGGGCAATTCACGCAACCCGTCAAGAACTTGCGGAGAATGGCCGCCGACTGTGAATCCACCGCATGATCATGGCGAATGGCGCCCGCAATAAATCGCAACAGTTCAAAACGCAAGCTGGAATGATAAAGGCTCTCGCGCACCCCGGGGAAAATCTGCGCCGACAGAATCGACGTCGAGAGAGTTTCGATATTCAGGTATTCCGCCTGGTTATTGCAAAGTTCCAGGAAACGCCTGCAGTAGTCACGCAGGTGCGGGAACTCGTCCGATATCCCGAAGGGAATCAGCTCGTTCAGGTCGCGGAGCGTGGGCATTTGCGGGCAAAACGACTTGCTGAACCCGGAACCCAACACAAAAATCCGCCGGTATGTACTCGATGCGATATCCATACCCCTAATGTATATTAATTCGTTAGAAATGGACCTTAAAAAGATCAAAGAAATGCCGCCCATCCTTATTTTTTGTATTTCAGTCCACTTTTCGCCCATTTCCCGCAAACTTATTACTTTCCACTTATTATATTTTAGGCTCCCTAGACTTTACGCCGTGGAAATGCGGTACTTTCCGTAAAAGAAGCGCGAGGGTTCGGAAGCGTTCCATACTTTTGGACTGCTTCTTAGGGAATCAACCATCAAGTTTTGTCTACCTTTTAGGAGCTTTAATGGCAAATAAGTGCAAGCGTGGAATTTTGATTAGTAAGACCCCTTACGAAAAACGTATCGCCATCATGGAAGACGGCGAACTCGTTGAACTTGTCGTCGAGGGTGTTTCTTCTAACCGAGTTCTGGGCAATATTTACAAGGGCGTGGTCCAGAAGGTGCTTCCGGCACTCAAGGCTGCGTTCATTGATATCGGCCTCGAAAAGGCAGGATTTTTGCACCAGGAAGACGCCATGGACAGAAACGAACTCCTCCGTCGCGAATATGGCGACGACGATGACGAGGACGGATCTTCCAAGGAAGTCTCCATCGACGAAATCCTCCAGGAAGGCCAGGAAATCATGGTTCAGGTGGTCAAGGAACCGATCAGCACCAAGGGTGCCCGTCTGACGACGCACCTGAGCTTTGCAGGTCGTTTCCTCGTGTGCATGCCGGGCACCAACTTCATTGGGGTGTCCAAGCGTGAACGCGACCCGGCCAAGCGCCGCGAATTCAAGAAGGTGGTCCGCCGCCTGAAGGGTCGCGACGTGGGTTACATCGTCCGTACCAACGGTCTGAACGAATCTGAATTCGAAATCAACAAGCAGATGCGCGAACTCGAAAGCAAGTGGGAACAGACGAAGTACAACTTCGAAAACCAGCCTGCCGAAACCTGCATCTACGAAGAATCCGATTCGATTGAACAGACCGTCCGCGAATACTTCAGCGATAACACCGACTACGTGTATATCGACAACCGCGACGAATACTTCGCCCTGCGCGAATACCTCAAGGTACTCTCGCCGGACAAGCTCGACAAGGTGAAGCTCTGGAGCAGCAACGAAAGCCTGTTCGAATACTTCAAGATCGAAAACGACTACGCACGTTCCCTGCAGCGTCAGGTACCGCTCCCGCGTGGCGGCAACCTCGTGATCGAGCAGACCGAAGCACTCGTCTCTATCGACGTGAACACCGGACCGAAGGTGCACGGCAAGGACCAGGGCAAGATCATCCTCGAAACGAACATCGACGCCTGCTACGAAATCGCAAAGCAGCTTAGGCTCCGCGATGTGGGTGGCCTGATCATTATCGACTTTATCGATATGGAATCCGAAGAAGACAACGAAAAGGTCTACCAGGAATTCCGCAAGGCAATCCGCCGCGACAAGGCCCCGATCAGCCCCGCCCCCATCAGCCAGTTCGGCCTCATGGAAGTCACCCGTAAGCGCGTCCGCGTGAACCTGATGACCGAAAAGACCGAACGCTGCCCGGTTTGCGACGGCGGTGGACGCATCGCGACGCTCGAATCCACGCTCGGCATGATCGACCGCTGGATGGCCCGCGCAAAGGCGAAGGGCAAGCTTCGCGAAGTGACCCTCGTGGTAAGCCCGCAGGTGATCGACGTGCTCTGCAAGGACCACAACCGTATGTTCAACTACTTGGAATACAAGCACGGCATGAGCATCAGCCTCGTGGAAGACGAGCACGCGCACATCAACCAGTTCTGGTTCTACGACAAGATGGGCGAAGACATTACCGACCTTTACAAGTTCGTGTAATGTTTCGTACTCGCGGATTCCCGCGAGACATTCTTGCAAGGCATATAAGGAAGGCCGCACCCAAGGTGCGGCCCTTCTTTTTAACGAGAGAGAGAAATTCTAATAAACTAGAAGCCGAAGTCTACCGCATTGGCCTTGCCGCGACGCACGCCCCACAGGAAGTCCTGCGTACGGTCTACCATGGTCTTGCTACCGACCTTGATGCGGTATGCCAGTCTTGCGATGTAGACACCCGTCGAGGCGAGGCGGCCGTTCTTGGCGCGCATGTTCCAGGCGAGGAACAGCTTGCCGTTATTGTCAAGGCAAGTTCCCTGTCCGTTTTCCTTGAAGATGTCGCCATTGCAGGTAATCACACCGGAATTGCTGTTCACAAATTCACCCAGGCTGGAGTAGTAGGTCGCCTCGTAGCGCAGCTCCGTATTTTCGGCAACGGCCTCGACAATCTGCCTGATGTCGGCTTCTGTGCCGCGGGCATACTTGCTGACATTTTCCGCCGTAAGCATTCCGTTCTTGTAGGCATCCACAATGACCGGATCCAGGCCGAAACGTTTCTTCGCATCGCCAATGGACATCTCTCCATTCCCCACCATCGAGATGATCTGTTCGATCGTGTAGGTCTGGGCGACACCTTCCTTTTCAGCCTTCTTGTCGGTGTAGCTAGGCGTACCCTGAACAGCCTTCATGATATCCGCAATCTGGTTCTCCACCAGTTCCGCCATGTTGAGGTCTCCAAGGAAATGTCCCTGCGTACCATAGGCAGCTGCGGCCTGTTCTGCGGTCAGGATCGATTCATCCCTCACGAGCTTCGGCACCGTCGCGCTATCGCTACGGACAATCGTCTTGGCACTGTCAAACGCAGGCGAATTCGGATTCAGCGTCACCACGCCAGGGCTCGTAATCGTCACCTTCTGTTCACCGGTCACGCGCACCCACTGGTTGTACTCATGCGGGCCCACATTCGCAAGGTCAAGCGCCTTGCCCAGCTGAGAAGGCGGAACGAAGCGGACCGAGTCACCCACGGCAGGCACTACGTCAGAATCGCTACCCTTCGGGAAAATCAGCTTCCACTGATAAGCGGAGGTCTTCGAAATATCGCTTGCGGACTTCACCAGGGAATCCATCTGGCCGTTTTTCCAGCAATGGAAACGGAACAGGTCCGAAGAAGCATTGTCGCCATTGAGGCCTTCACTGAAGGTCATCTGCAGCACTGCATTACCGTCGCTCATGTACGAAACTTCAGCAGCCGTCACGACAGGACCGATCATATCAACCAACTGGCCTTCTGCCGGGAACACGGAAGTCTTGCCATTATCGGTATAGGTATACCAGACGACAATCTTTCCAGTATAAGGCTTGTCGAGTCCACCGGTAAAGATACCCGAGCTGAAGCTGCCGTCCTTCGCTATGATGGATGCCGTATTGTCACCCTTCCTGTAGGTCGGCTTATAGGTATCGTTGAAAAGGACACCGAATGTCATCCTGGAAGAATCCAAGGTGCTCTTTACGCCGAGTTCACCGTTGAACTGAATCCACACGCTATCGCCACGGCCATCACCGTCGCGGTCGTAAATGTAGGCGGTCTCGATTTGCGGAACAGGAGGCAGGGCGAAGTTGATGCCCTTCCAGGTCGCCGTATTTGCAGCAGCCTGGCCCTTCACATACAAGCTAGCGCCCCAGATTTCACCGACGGCCTTCACATAGAATACCGCACGGCCCGAATCCAGCTTGATTTCGGTAATGGGGTTGCCCAAGGAGTCGCAAGGAACCAAGGCATCGTCATCCGTCGACGGATAGACAATGTCGCTGCCCTTCGCCCATTCGTCGGCATACTGCACATAAACCTTGTAGGACTGTCCCACCCACATGGTGATATCCTTGTTCAGGTTCAGCGGCAGTGTGTCGCTCGAGATCGTAGAGCCCAGGATGTTTCCGAGAGAATCGGTATAAGTCAGGTCAGGCAGCTTATAGGCGCCCACGACAAAGTAAATGTCCTTGAACTGGCTGTTGTCCGAAACAAGCGCCACGCGCAGGTAGTAAACTCCCGGAGCAAGGCCATGGGCATCCTTGATGGCTTCCTTGTCGATCGTGAACTCGTCAAAGCTAGCGGAAATCTTAATGCCACCAAAGTAATTGCCGGCAGTATCCAGCGCGATACCTTCCGAAGGCAGGTTTCCGCCATACAGCACGTAGGTCGATGCGCCACGTTCAAACGATAGTTCCTTGCCGTCTTCGGAGAAGTCGCAAGCCAGCTTGTTCCTGCGAACCTTCTGCCAGACTTCCCTAGAGATAACGTCCGAATTGTCGGAGATGTTCTTCAGCAACAGGCTCGCCTCGGTCTTCAGGTCAATCGAGGTATGCATGCGGAAGTTCGACTGGCTCGTATGGCGTTCCGCATAGAAAATGTGGAAGTTGTAGGTGCTGTCGGGAATAAGGCCGAGCGTATCCAAGTCGACGGCTCCCGCCACCTGACCGTGCTGACCACCGATGTCCACCACCAGCTTGTTGTCAATAAACACCCACACGTCGTCGTCACCGTAGAAGTCGAAGTACTGGCCCGGCACATATTCGAAGGTCGCCTGGATCTTCATAGTAAAGCCGAAGTTGTGGCCCTGCAGATTATCGTAGTAGGGGTTCAAGACAGTTTCGTCGTCATCAAGATACTTGAAGTCGTCCAACAGGAACATACCGCCCTTGCCCTTACTGGCCTCATTACCTGCAGAAACGTTGTCCTTCGAGACTTCGGCCAGCCAGAAGCCTTCCTCGTCCATGGAGACATAGAGGTCGCGGCAGGTCATGTTGGTAAGCGTATTGCCCTGGGCATCGACAGCGAGCGATTCCGGGAGGAACCAGTAAGCTAGGTGTTCAGTAATCTTGCAGTTTTCCGGGAACGGATCGGCTGGCACGGGAACGCCATTGGCGCCGAGTTCCTTTTCGACCATGCCGCGCATCGGGCTTCCGCTACAGCCACCGGAACCGAAGTCCGCGCTGACGCCATATTCGGGATTACCGTTACCACGGACACCGTCGCCCTTGCCACCATGCAACCAGTCGAACATCATCACCGGAAGTTTCTTCACAGGGCAGTCGCCCAACACACCGTTCGGATGCTTGGAATAGACAATCGGAGCACCTTCCTGGCTGCCACGGACCCAGATCGTGTCACTCAAAGCGGCCACGGAGTCCAACGAAATTTCAGTTGCAGTCGTCGGCTCGGTCGTCGTCAAACCTTCGGAGCCCACATAATTCGGGCCGATGGTCTGCTTGAAATAGACATTGAAACCTTCGGCAGGAGCATCGACCGCAGCGATAAACCAGCCGCAATACTTTTCCGCCACCGGAATCATCGCGACGCTATCACCATCCAGGAACATCTTGGCGTTGGTATTGGTCCACGGTGTAAAGAAAGCCACGATCTTCATCCCACCCTTTGCAGGATTGTCGTTGCCGGGTTCATCCGGATCCTTGGGATCATCCTGACCGGGGCCAACCGGTCCCTCGGGATCCTTGGGTTCTTCGGCAGGCTTTTGTCCATTGGTAAATTGCCAGGAACCGTCTTCATTAACGGTGATTTTCGCCTGCTGTGAGGTCGGAAACAAATCCTTCAAGGGAATGGCGCCATCAGAAAGACGAGTGTAGCAGGTTTCGTCGGTATAGAAATTCAGCTCATACTTGTCCAAATCTTTACTACTCAGGTTAAAGCTGAACACATCGGTGGCTTGAAAGCAATCAGCCTCCCTATCGGTGTACCAAGTACCATTGTCCCTATTGTAAATGGCATAATAAAGGCCGTCACCTTCATAAGTCAGCGTAACAGAATATTTTGCCGCAAATACAGCAGGCACAACTAGAGCGAGCAACCAGATTGCTCTCTTAAGAAAACCGCACCTCATCCACATCTCCTAGGGCAAATGCCCAATGCGCATTAAAAACGTTTTAATATAGAAATAAATTTTTTTTCTCAAAAAATCAACACGGCAATGTGGAAAATGCCGTTAATTCTAGTTAACAAACGTGTAAATGTCGTGTTTTCGAGGTTTTTGTTCTCAAAAAAACTTAAAGACCCAGATCGATGGCGTTCACCTTGCCGCGTCGAACACCCCACAGGAAGTCCTGGGTGCGGTCGATAATCACCTTGGTGTTCACCTTGATCTTGACCTGCAGGCGGGCGATATAGACTCCCGTAGCGGCCAGACGACCTTTTTCTGCACGCATATTCCAGGCCAGGAACAGGCGACCATCATTTTCCAGGCAGTTCTTGGAGCCATTTTCCGTGAAGATGTCGCTATTGCAGGTGATCGTCCCAGAGTGGCTGTTCACGTAGTGACCAAGGCTAGAGTAGTAAATCGCCTCGTAGCGAAGTTCCGTCTTGTCGGCGACTGCACTCACAATTTTCTTCACGTCCGCATCGGTCCCACGCGCATAGTTGTGCACGTTCTCTGCCGTCAGGAGGCCGTTCTTGTAAGCATCCACAATCACGGGACTCAGGCCGAAACGCTTCTTCGCATCGCCAATGGACATGTCCCCGTTGCTCACCGCCGCGATGATATCCTCGATCGTGTAGGTCTTCGTCGGAGAGCCGTCCTCGTTCACCGGATCCTTCTTGTCGGTGTAGAGGGCGGTCGACTGCACCGCCTTCACGATTTCGGCAATTTCGTTTTCAACAAGTTCAGCCATGTCGAGGTCGCCCAGGTAATGACCCTGCGTGCCGTAGATTTCAGCCACCTGGTCCGCCGAAAGCACCTTGTCGCCACCCACCAGCTTGGGCACGGTCGCGTTCGGGTTCTTGATAATCACACGGGCACTATCGAACATTTCCGTTCCCGGTTCCAGAGTCACGACCTTCGGGCTAGTCACCGTCACCTTCTGCTCACCCGTAATGCGAACCCAGGGGTTCATCTCGTGCGGGAGAACTCCCTGCAGATCCTTCGCTTCACCCAGCTGAGAAGGCGGCCTGAAACGAACGGAATCGCCCACGGCAGGAACAATGTCGGCATCGCTTCCCTTCGGGAAAATCAGCTTCCAGACATTGGCAGGCATCGTACCGATGTCGCCCGCAGCCTTCACCGCGGAATCTAGCACATCGTTTTTCCAGCAGTGGAAACGGAATAATTCGACGCCTGCATTGCTTTCATCGAGACCTTCACTAAAGTTGAGCATCAGCTGCGTGTTGCCGTCCTTGAGGTACTTGACTTCGGCAGCAATGATCACGGGGCCGACCTTGTCCGTAAGCGCACCATCGACCGGGAATATCGCCGTCTTGCCGTCTTCGGGATCGGTATAGGTATACCAGATATTGACCTTGCCGTTGTAGGCCTTGGTGTCGCCACCCGTAAAGATACTCGTACCAAATCCGTCGCCCACGGCCACAAGGCTCACATCCATGTCGCCATCCTTGTACGACACATGGTAAGCGTCATCAAAGCTTTCACCGAAAATAAACTTGAGCGAGTCGAGTACGCTCTGTCCGCCGAGCGGCTTGTTGAACTTGATCCAGATACTGTCGGCGCGGCCGTCACCGGTACGGTCGTAGATGTAGGCGGACTCAATCTGCGGAACAGGCGGAACCTTGATATTGATCTTGGTCCAGCTTACCGTTTTGTTCTTCGCACCTGCGGTAGAAATCGTAAGCGTTCCGTCAACCACCTCGTCAATTGCCTTCACGTAGAAATTCGCGTGACCTTCCGTGAGCAGGATTTCATCAATGGGTTCCCCCATGGAATCGCAAACAACCAAGTTCGGGGTCGAAGCCGTAATCTTCACCGCAATGCCACTATAAATCGTAGCCCATTCTTCGGCATACATGATGTACACCGGATAAGAGCGGCCGGCCCACATCTTTTCGCCCTTCACCTGACTAATGGGCAAGGTATCGCTCACGACATCGCGGCTCACCGTATCTCCGAAGGGACTCCAGAACTGTTCGTAGAATGTCGTGTCAGGATTTTCGGGATCTTCATAATTTACAACAAAGTAGGAAGAATCCTTGACACTTGCAAAGGCGAGGTTCGGCAGTTCATAAGGATCGATCGTGAACGGGACATCCTTGTATTCATCCGGATTTTCCTTGAGGCGGACGCGGATGTAGTAGTTTCCCGGCGGAAGTGCCTGCGCCTTGGCAATTTCCCTGACATCGACCGTCACCATCGTGAAATCGTTCGTGATGATAATGCCTGCATAGTAAATCGAATCGAGAGTCTTGAGCGCCACGCCACCCTTGCCGAGACTGCGCCCAAACAGGACGAAGTCCGACGGGCCGCGTTCCAAAGTCGTATCAGTCGATGTATTCAGGAAATCACAAGAGAGCGCCTTCTTGCGCACGATCTGCCAGACTTCCTTCTGGATAAGCTTCGGATCGTTCGAGAGGTCTGCCAGGAACATGCTCGCCTCGGCCTTCAGGTCCATCGAGGTGCGCATCTTAAAATTCGACTGGTTCTTGTGGCGTTCCGCATAGAAGATTCGGAACGGATAAGTCTCGCCTTCCGTCAGTCCGAGAGTATCCAGCTTGACCTTTCCTTCCTTGGCCTCATGCTGGCCACCGATATCCACCACAAGCTTATTGTTAATAAACACCCACACATCGTCGTCGCCCAGGAATTCGAAGTACTGGCCCTTCACATATTCGAACTGGGCCTGGAGTGCCATGGTAAAGCCGTAGTTGTGGGTTCCGTACTTTTCGGAATTGATGTTGTCGTACATCGGGTTCGGAACCGTCTTCGCCGAATCCAGATACTGGAAGTCATCCAGGAAGAACAGACCCTTTTCGGGGCTATCGGTATTCTTCTGTCCGAGCCAGAAACCGTCTTCGGTCAAGTTGAGTTCCAACTCACGGCAAGTGGCGTTGGTGTAGGTATTGCCGGCGGCATCCTGGGCAACCACTTCGGGAACGAACCAGTTTTCCAGATGGTCCGTCAGCTTACAGTCGCTCGGGAAATTGGCGGAACGCACAGGGACGCCATTCGGGCCCAGCTGCGATTCGACCATTCCCTTCATGATGCCGTATCCGTTATCCTTCTTGCATCCGCCGGTACCGAAGTCCTGGCTGGTCGTGCCGGCCTGGCTCGCCGCATTCTTCTCGTCGCTTTCGCTGCCATGCAGCCAGTCGAACATCATCACCGGAAGTTTCTTGACAGGGCAGTCGCCCAGTTCACCCGGGAATTCAGAATACAGTTCGGGGTCGCCGTACATGGTCGCAAGAATCCATACGGTATCAGAAATGGCGAGAACAGAATCTAGCTTGATTTCATCTTCTACAGAAATTTCTTCCTTGGTGACGCCGTTCTTGCCGACATTGTTGCCGCCGATCGTCTGCTTGAAATAAACATAGGCTTCCTTGGGAGTAAGGATAGACTGGAACTCGAACCATCCACAATAAGTTTCGGTGATGGGAGTCATATAGTCGCTCTTGCCGCTCAACACAATCGAAACACCCGTATTGGTCCACGGGGCAAGGAACCTGATTGTTTTCGTCGTGGGAACAGCAATCGTTGGCTTGGTGGTTTCGTCGTAAAGGGTCACCGTTCCGTCTTCGCCAATCTCTATCCAGATTTCGTAGATGGGCTGATCCTCTTTACCCTCCTCGTATTCGGGGAACAGGTCCTTAAGGAGCGGCTTGTTTTCAGTTTCCGGGTTCAGGTAGGTTTCGCAGTCGGGAGTTCCCTCGGTGCACTTTAAACCGAAGCGCAACCGACGCTTGCCAATGGCACTCGCCTTAAGACGTTCTTCGGCAAACTTGATGTCGAAAGTTCCGTCTTCGCCCTTGGCGAGAGGCTTGAATTTAAGGTCATCGTCCTTTTCGTTGTCGGCATAATAAAGGGTATTGCCGTCATAGATCACATGAGCTATGGCAACATAGCTCTGTGCAAACGTGTTCGTTGCTAGTAGGGCCAGGAAAAATACCAAACCCCGGAAAAAGTTATTGCACTTCATCCGCGCTCTCCATAATAAGCCCAAACACATTTCAACCAGGTGTAAAAATAGGTTATTTTCGCAATTTCATCTGCAAACCTCACCTCAAAATCCTAATTTTAAAGGCGAAATTTAAAATCAACAGGAGTTTTCTATGAATCGAGTGTATCTAGTCGCCTCCGCCAACATGGAAGCAAAAGTCAAGGAAGTCATGGACGCCGTAGCCGCCGCCGGCCTGATCGCCGCCGCCTACAAGCCCTGCGTGAACGGAGCCGAAGCCGCCAAGGAACTCAAGGCCCACAATTCCGCCGTGCTCATGGAAAAGATCGCCGCCGACTTCCTCTCGCAGGACTTTGATTCCGTCGACGCCGTCGTGGTCGAAGGCGCCCAGGGCATGAGCGACGTGATTGCCCAGAAGTACAACGACTCCCTGGCAACAGCCCTCGACGCCAAGATTTATTCCGACAGCGAAGACGCAGACCTGTTCTGCCCCAACCGTCTGCTCGCCTGCAGCAAGTGCCTCGCCAAGGACCTCGCCGCAGAACCCGCCGAACGCAAGACCTCGCAGGCCATGTTCCGCGCAGGCCTCCTCCTGAAGGCCTCCAAGGCCAAGAAGCGCATCGTACTCCCCGAAGGTTCCGAACCGCGTACCGTGCAGGCCGCAAAGCTCGTAATCGACCGCAAAATCGCCGTGCCGGTGCTCATCGGCAAGAAGGACGAAATCTTCGCCGTCGCCAAGGAACAGGGTGTCACCCTCCCCGCCGATATCGAAATCATCGAACCGTCTGCAGAACTCGCCGAAAAGTACGTGCCGACCCTCGTTGAACTCCGCAAGTCCAAGGGTCTCACCGAAGAACAGGCCCGCGCAGCCCTCGCCGACAACGTGATGCTCGGCACCATGATGCTCAAGATGGGCGAAGTGGACGGCCTCGTTTCCGGCGCCATCCACTCCACCGCCGACACGCTCCGCCCGGCCCTTCAGGTCATCAAGTGCGCCCCCGGCGTGAAGTCCGTGAGCTCCGTGTTCTTCATGTGCATGCCGGACAAGACCTACATCTACGGCGACTGCGCCATCAACCTGAACCCGACCGCCGAAGAACTCGCCGGCATCGCCATGCAGTGCGACGACACCGCGAAGGCCTTCGGCCTCCCCAGCCGCGTGGCACTCCTCAGCTACAGCACCATGAACAGCGGCAAGGGCCCGGATGCAGACCTGGTTCGCGAAGCCACCAAGATCGTGAAGGAAGCCCGCCCCGAAATGCTCGTCGATGGTCCGCTGCAGTACGACGCCGCGACCGTGCCGAGCGTAGGTTCCCTGAAGGCCCCGGGCAGCACCGTCGCCGGCAAGGCCACCGTGTTCGTGTTCCCGAGCCTTTCTGCCGGAAACATCGGCTACAAGGCTGTGCAGCGCAGTGCCCATGGCACGATTGCCATCGGCCCGATGCTCCAGGGTCTCGCCAAGCCGGTGAACGACCTCAGCCGTGGCGCCCTCGTGGAAGACATCGTGTACACGATTGCCTTGACTGCAGTACAGGCTGGTTAATAGAATAAAGACCGCTCGCGCCCAATCTACTAAGTACGGCCCCCGAGCGCTCGCTCTCGCAATCGCGACCCGTTAACACCGGGTCGCTTTTTGCTCACAATAAGACCGCTCGCGCGCCCACCCCCGTCATCCTACACGCGGGCGAAGCACGCTGTGGAGGATCCAGGCACTCATTTTAAAAGCACCGCCTTGGCGGTGCTTTCCTTTATTGTAAAGCCGGGTTCAGCCCGACATCTTTTATTTCTTGTCGAGTTTCGCGTTAATCTTCTTCTGGAGTTCCTTAAGCTCCCAACGGCCACGCTTGTCTTCAAGGAAATAGTTAGTGCGGATTCCACGCGAAAGTCCACGATCGATCAGGTCGAGGGCATCGGCGTAGCGCTTCTGGTCAAAGCGCAGCTCCGCCAAGAAGAAATAGTTGTAGAGGTCCCGCGGGTTCTTTTGCAGGGCCATGTTCAAGTACTTGTCGGCCAACTTCTTGTCGGGCCACGAAAGAATCAGCGGCACGTAAGGCAGCACGAAATGCGCACGGCCCAGCACCTGATAGTCCTCGGCGGCAGTCGCCACATCGCGAACCTTCGCCGCAACGCCGTCCTTCACCGAGGTAAGCGCACCGCGTTCGTTCCCCCACATCGAAAGGGCGCTCGCGTACACGTGCGCAATTTCCTTGTTCCTGGGGAACTGCTGGTAGGCCGTCTCGCTAATCGCCTTCAGGCTATCGAGTTTCGCCTTGCGCTGGTTCTTTTCGAAATGAACGAAACGGAACGAGAAGAACAGGCTCTTCACATAACCCTCAGTAGCGCGTTCCCAGACAGACGAATCTCCCATCGCCTTCAGGTAATGCTCTATCATCATCTTCGCATTCTTGGCATCCGCCTTGTCGCCCTTGGCCCGTTCTGCACGAGCCGCATAGCAGGAATCCGCCACACGAAGATCCTCGTTGGCAAACCCCATACCGCACACGGCAAAAAGCAGAAACAAAACCAAAAAGCGTTTCATCATTCCTCGCGAGCTACACTTTCCAACCCTGCAGCACCTTGTTCACGTGAGCAATCTGCTCCTTTTCGTCTTCGGTGCCGTGATAGGTCTTGAACAAAAGATAACGATATTCCATAAGGGCCGTTCGAATTAAAACCTTATCTTCATGCTTTAGCATAGCTATAATCCTCCTAAATACAATTTCTTCAAAATAAAGCTCCCCTCCTATTTAATTCCAGAAAAGAATTACTTCTTTCCCTTACCCTTGCCAGAGAAGTAATCCTGCTGACGGGTAATTCCGAGCACGGCGTGCCACAAGACTCCGTTCGGGTTAATCTTCTTGCGTTCGTTGACGGCGTATTCGATAGGCACATGCGAGAAAGCGTTGTTCATGCTACCCACGACCATATCCGTCTTGCCGGCCATGCCCGCGTGTACGGCGGCTTCGGCGAGCTGGAAGCAGAAAATGGCGTCGGTGCCCTGGGCGGGAATACTACGAACCATGTAGCTCGGGTCAAAATACTTGATATTGATTTCCTTGCCGACCTGGTCGAAATGTTCCTTGATCTTTCGGGTCAGAAATTCGCCGATGTCGTTCTTCAAAATGTTGCCGCTAGCATCCCTACGTTCGGGCTGCCCCTTGAATAGTTCCTGACCAGCGCCTTCAGCGACGACCACCACGGCGTGCGTCTTGCCGCTGCTGTAGCGGCTTTCGAGAGCCTTGAAGAGCCCGTCGAGCGTAAAGGGCACTTCGGGAACAAGGCAGATGTTCACGACCGTCGTCGCAAGAGCTGCGTATGCGGCGATAAAGCCTGAGTCGCGGCCCATCAGCTTCACGAGGCCAAGACCATTGAAGGCACCATTCGCTTCGTTGTGCGCGCTGGTGATGACATCGGTAGCGGAAAGCACGGCGGTTTCGAAACCGAAGGTGCGGTCAATCAGGTTCAAGTCGTTGTCGATCGTCTTCGGGATGCCGATGACAGAAATCGGCTGCTTTCTCTTCTGGACTTCCTTTGCGATATCGTGCGCTCCACGGAGCGTGCCGTCTCCGCCGATGCAGAACAGCACGTTGATGTTCAGGCGCATCAGGGTGTCAACCATGACCTTCGCGTCCTGGTTACCGCGGGAGCTTCCGAGAATGGTACCGCCGTCTTCCTGGATAGCGTCCACCACATCGGGATTCAGGATGATAGGAGAATAACCGTAAGCGGGATTCAAGCCGCGATAGCCGTACGGGATACCGAAAATGTTCCTTACACCGTAGTCGAACCACAGCACCTGCACAAGGCCCTTGATAACGTTGTTAAGGCCCGGGCAAAGACCGCCGCAGGTCACGATACCCGCACGCGTCCAGGCGGGATCGTGGAAAATCGTTTCACGAGGACCGGCCGCTTCGAGCGACGGAATTTCGATGCCACGCTTGCAGAAATCCTGAATACGGCCAACGTCCGCCGTAAGGCTTACGCGTTCAGACTCCGACACAAAAGGGACGCCCTTCATGGGGGATTTTAATGTTCCCTTTCCAACCGTTTCGATAGAAAGATCGTATTTTTCCGGATTATTCAAGATATCTTCTTGAGTCATGGTTTGTTCCTCGTTTTGCCTTCAGCAATACATCTAGGCACTCTAAAAATACTAAAAATAAGGTCGCCAGTGCGCCAAATACGCTTAGATATCCAGCGGCGGGAAATGGATTTTCGTTCGAAGCCCCGGATTCGTATTTTCGATTTCAATCTTCATATTGGTAAGAGCGCACAGTTTCTTCACCATCGAAAGACCAATACCCGTTCCACTCGTGGAACGCGTCATCTCGTTCTCGACTCGATAAAACTCCTGGAACACCTTCTTCATTTCGGCAGGAGGGATTCCCGGACCGTAGTCACGCACGGCAAGGTACATATCGCCCCCGCTCACACGGAGTTCGATGCTTATCATCTTGTAGCTTGCGTTCTTAGAGAACTTGAGGGAGTTGTCCACCAGGTTCATCAGGATCTGCATCACGGCATCGCGGTCAATCAGGATCGCGACATTGTTCGCATCCGTATCGATCGACACCGTCAGTTCAAAGCCCTGCTTTTCAATATTCTTGCTGTAGGTCGCCACGAAGTCGTCCAGCACCGCCTTGGGACGTTCCTTGCGGAGCTGCACGTTCCAGCGGTTTCCGTCGAGTTTCGACAAGTTCAACACATTCTGGATCAGGCGCGAAAGGCGGTCCGCCTCGCTCGCAATTTGTCCGTAATAGCGCTGTTTCTTTTCTTCGTTTGCCACCCAGGAATTCTGCAACAGTTCCGCATACATCTTGATGGCCGTCAGCGGAGTCTTCAGTTCATGCGTAATGGCCGACACAAAGTCCTGACGCTTGGCCGCAAGCGCGAGCCTGCTGCGCGTAAACCGGTAAATCGTCACCAGACACACCGCAACGACTACCAGAAGAATCAGGCCACTGAACAGCATCGTGAGCCCCGCCGAATTGGCAGTCGGGCCGGCATACATCTTGAACGAAATCTTCTCGTATGGGGGCGCCAGCTGCCTGTTGGTACGCAACTTGTAATGCTCGTTATACTTGCCAATGGTCAGCAGCACCTTGTCTTCGTAAACAAGCTCAATGGCATATGGGAGCTCGGCGTAAGCCATCTGCTCCTCTTGCGTCATGTAGTTCAGGTAAATGCCCTTGTCGACCACAAAACCTTGCACAATCGGCAACATACCAATGTATATCGTGCGGAAAAACACCATGTAGTCGGAAGTCATCCGGATTTTCAGGTCCGTGATGTTCACGTTGGTATTGCTTCCGTTAAAAATCGGAATGTCCGGCGCAATGGTCGTGTCGTTCTTCGCCGTTTCCGCCATATAGGTCAGCGCTTCTTCTTCGGAAGTCAGTTCCACGCGGGTCGGAATTTGCAGATCGGGAATCTCGTCGTACAGCTGGTCAATCGCCTCGGTGGAGTCGAGTGTCTGGACTGTGCGTTTGGGGAGCCCGTTCTTAATATCCAACACATCAAGTAGGTGCTGGATCAGGTCGCGCGTCTTCTTGCGCTGTTCCTGGTCGTCGAACGAGAAGTTATCCCACATCGACTTGCCGATACCCGTGCTGGTGTCCGGATAGAAAGGCGTCAGGAGTTCGCCACTGTGCGAAATCTGAAAATGCCCTACGAGTCCCTTGCGGCACTGCCTGTACAGCGAGTCAAAATCGCAATAAGGGCCGCTTGAATCTGGGTAAGAGAAGAACTCCGAGAAAAGACGGCTGTTGCCGCCAATCACCGTAATGGAGTTCAATATGCCGTAATCCTTATAGGAACGGCTGTTTTCCAGATTGAAGTCAGAAGAAAGGCGCAGACGCAGGCTTTCGTAAGCGGCATCGATGCGCTCCTCAATCTTTTTCTCTTCAAGGGCCGTAGACTGTTCGTACGTCTTGATGAAAAGGATGGTCAACGGAATGGCGATGACCAGGAAAATGGAAATAAAGACCAGGCGTTCCTTCAGGACGGCCTGGTGCTTTTTAATGTAAGTTACGACAGATTTCAAGTTTACTTGTCGCATTCCGGAGCAGAACGCATCTGATAGCCTTCACCGCGGAAAGTCACCAGAAGTTTCGGATGGGACGGATCGTCTTCGATCTTCTTGCGGAGCTTGGTAATGTGGATGTCCACCGTACGGGTGTCCACGGAATCGGCGTTTTCGTAGCCCCAAACCTTGCGCAGGAGTTCGGAACGCGGAACGGCGTGATCGCGGTTGTTCCACAAGTATTCAAGGATTTCGATTTCCTTACGGGTAAAGGCGAGTTCTTCCGTACCGCGCACACCAGTGTATTCGCGGAAATTCACGCGCAGGCTACCGGCAACAAGCTTACCTTCGTTCTCCATGGTCTGACGGCTGCGACGGAGCACGGCATCAATACGAGCGAGCAGCATGGGAACCGAGAACGGCTTCGGAATGTAGTCGTCGGCACCGAACTTAAGACCGTTGATGATATCGTCATCCGCATTCTTTGCAGACAAGATAATGATGGGGAGGGAACGGTCCTTCTCACGGATCTTGTCGCAAACGGTGAAGCCATCCATGCCCGGGAGCATCAGGTCCAACAGGACCAGGTTGTACTGACCCGTGAGGGCTTCGGCAAGGCCAGACTCGCCGTCGGCACAGTGCTTGACCACGTAGCCGTTCACATTGCAGAGGTCGATGAGGCCTTCGGCAATAGCGATTTCATCTTCGATAATAAGGATTTTGGTGCTGCTTGTATTTTCAGTCATTGATCTACCTAGGAGTGTAATTAAATAGCGAGGCCTACGCCCAATTCAACAGTCATGTTTCCGGCATCGATTTCGCTCGGATAATCGCCACCGATGTAGTACTTGAAGTTGCCGTATGCGGCAATCGGGATAATCGGGAGCTTGGCACGGAGACCCACCAGGATGTGGCCACCGATACTCTTGGTCAGACCTTCGTCAAGAGCGGCGTCCTGCACCTTCTTCTTCATATTTTCGCCCAGCTGCTTTGCCTTATCCTGAGCAATGGCAATAGAATTGGGATCAGCAGGATCCACAGGAGTTTCTGCAAGCACGCGAATCATTTCTGCAGTCGCATCATCAACCACGCTAGCAACGAACTTCTGGTTCAGGACGAAGCTGTTCAGGTGATAAGAAAGACCGCCACCAATATAGGGACGGATAATCGGCAAAGACGTTATCGGATAGGTAATGGAAAGGTCACCGGTCATGGCAACGAACTTCGGAGTAGCCTTGCCGAACGGGGTGCCTCCCAGTTCAATTTCAAGCGGAACTTCCACTTCGGAACCATCAAGGTTCTTCACATAAAGGGATGCGTCATAGGACCCCAGCTGGAAGTTCATGGTCGCTTCGATATCGATAATCGGGAGCAGATCAACCCACAGCTTGAAACCGAAGCCCTGCATCGTGCCGTCAAAACCGCCATGCTGCAACGAAACAGAACCATCTGAAGTCACGGCGGCCTTTTCGTTCATTCCAGTCATCTTGGTGCCAAAGCCGGGGGCATAGTGGCCACCGATGCCTATGATAGCGAAGGATTGCGTAGCAAGCAGTGCGCCTGCGGCAACTAAAGCTTTAAAGTTCATAAGGACTCCTTAACGTTTGCCATTGAAATTACATAAAAATTTCAAAAAAAGATACTATTATTTTCATAAAATACTTAAAATCACTGGATCGCAGGGATGATTATAATTTTTTTCTGGCCTTTTGCGACCGAAACCTGGTCCAGGCGGTAATCCCCGACAATCTGGCCATGCGCTCCGAGGGCAGAAACCGTAACCTGATGTTTACCTACGTCCACCGGGATGCGCGTCACGCAGATGGAATTAGGCATAAAGAGCCCTACACGCAAGTCGGCCTGTTCCAGCTGGCTCTGGCCCACATCTACGGCAATATTCTTTACCAGGTCCAGAAGGCCGTTACCGGTATTGGTGGCCGATTTCGCCTTCTGCGCCGCCACGGTGCGAATCACGACACGGGTCGCCGTACGAACCATCGTCGTCGCATTTTCGTCCTTCATATTCCGGTCCAGTTCCGCATCGATATCGGAGACCTTTTCCGGAGAAAGACGCAGCTTGCTATCCAAGTTCACGCTGAAGAGGCTCGCCCGCTGGGGCACGGGTTTCTTCTGCGGCAAGGAAAAACCGACATGGAACGTGTTGCCGCCCGCTCCAGGAACCGGAGGCGCGACCAGGGTAAACGTGTTGATACGCCCCGTCTTTCCGTCCTTATAGGTAAGGTTCAGCGCACCTGCACTCACGAAAGTTCCCGACAGGTACATCTCCCCCAGAATGGGGCTGTGTCCCGCATAACCGATCACGATCAGTTCCTGTCCCTTGGCACGGGCATCGCTTGCCTGCAGAGTCTGCTGCGGAATCGGAGTCTTGAATTTCTTCAGCTCGTCGGCACGATCCATACGGACTAAACTTTCCGTGATGAATTCCCAAACTTCACGCGGCACCTGACCGCCACTTTCCTCGAACGCCTTGGCCGCCTGCACATACGAGATGGCAGCATCGTCCTGTTCGCCGGACATTTCGTAGACGATTGCACTCAAGTAACGCAACCAACCGCTATCGTTCACCTTGTCCTTGTCTTTCTGGTACAGACGTTCCATGGCAAGCTGTGCGCGACGCACTTCGACCAAAGCGCCATCCAGGTCTCCGATGGCAAGGTAGTTCAGAATCTGGTACTGGTACATCAGCAGAATTTCGAAGGGGCGGGCCCTGTACGGGCGGACATTGTCGTTGGTCAGAATAGCCGCCGTCTCGTTGGTCACCGACTTGGTATACAGGTCTTCATACACCTGCTCCGCCTTCTCAAAGTGCTTGATGCTTTCCTTGTTCTTTCCGTTGTAGTGGTGAAGCGCACCCTGGTCGAAATGGTAGAGGAAGACACTGTTGTCCCCGTAGATATCTTCCTTTTCTTCTTCGATTTTCTTGATGGTCGCCTCGAAGCCTTCCTTTTCCAGGACAGGGGCAAGAGTCTCGTAACGGGTCAGGGACTTATTCGCGCAGGAACAAAGCAACAAAGCCGATAAGGCAAGCAGGATAAAATGTTTCATGAGCACTCCGTGATGACGGTAGTGGAAATATAAAAAGCCTCCGGCGGAACCGGAGGACTTCTCAAAAACTTGAAGGCGAAAAATTACTTTTTCTTCTTCTTGCCCGATGCATCGAGAGTCACTTCGACAGTCTCTTCGCCCTTCACGGTCACGAGAGCTTCGGCGGACTTACGGTTGGAGCATTCGGCGCGGACCACGTGGTCGCCCGCATCGAGGTTGTTGATGGTGAGTGCGGCGCCATCGGTCTTGTCGGCATTGTCTCCGTCGATGTAGATGATGCACTTGCCCGGAATCGTCGTCACCTTGATGTTGCCCTTCGGAATCTTGGTACCGAAGTCAAACACGTTACGCTTGTCGTTGCCCGGCCAAATGTTCACGCGCTGGTTCACGAGTTCATAACCCTGGTCAATCACCACGAGGGTCTGACGGCCGGACTTGACGCTCATGTTTTCGATGGGGCTCTTGCCGAGGGGTTCGCCACCGAGGAACACGTCGCTGTTAGGCGGGTTGGTGATAATGGTGATGGTAGCAGCCTTGCCGCGCGGAGGTGGATCGTCGTCTGCGACGGCGGAAGTGACGAGGAATGCGACCATAAGCGCAAAGATATACAGCTTCTTCATGGATTACTCCTATTTGTTTATTCTAAAAATATAAAGTTTTTGATGAATTTAAATTTTTTTTGTGCAAAAGTTTGGATACCTGGGGAAAATAATTCGAATTTCGGAGTTCAGAATTTGGATTTGTGGATTGAATAATCCAGAGATTGTCATTCTTTCTCTCGTCTTTCGTCTCTCGTCTCTCGTCTAAAATCTACTTTTCACCATATGAAAGCGCTTTACCAGAAAATCCGCACCCTGAACGGAAAGAACTACGGCCTCTACAAGAGCCTCGCCGAAAAGCCCTGGGACTTCGGCGACTTCGTCCTGGAATTCCTGCATGTACAGGGGGATCCGTACGCCCCCGCCTCGCGCGTGACGATTCGCGCCAAGCTACAGATTCTAGGCTACGCCGCAGAATGGGGCAGTTCTTTCGAACGTAGGCTCGCCCTGAGCGATTTTTTGCACCGCAAGCTTTCCCACCTGGTGCAGGAGAAATACCCCGACAAGGATGCGGCCGTCATTTTCGACGTGGCTGGACCCGAGATGCTGGTGCGGAATTCGCTGTGGATCGACAACGGAGAACTCCGTGCGTGCCTACAGGTAAAGCTCCCCGGCGAAGGTCGCAAAATCCAGGCGGAACTCGCCGCCGAAATTTTGACGATGGTCTTGCCGGACCTGGTATCGGCCGGGCTTTATTACGACAAGTCCGACGAAGGCGCTTTGCAAGAACATTACCGCGTACTCGCCGAACGCAAGGAAATCCTGTCGCAGCTCGACGCTTGCGGACTTTGCGCATTCGTTCCCGACGGAGCGGTACTTCCGCGAGCCTCCGGCCTGAGCGAAATGCCGCTTGAAAAGGCGATTCCTTTTGTAGCCCCCGAAGAGATGGCGGTGACTTTGAATGTATGCGGTCGCGAAATTCGCGGCATGGGTATCCCCAAGGGAATTTCCGTGATTACAGGCGGCGCTTTCCACGGAAAATCCACCTTGTTGCAAGCATTGACACGTTCCGTCTACCCGCACATTCCAGGGGATGGCCGCGAGGGCATCGTCATCGACGAGACTGCACTGCGTATCGGAGTCGAAGACGGACGCAGCGTCCGCAGCACCGACCTTTCGATGTTCGTGCGCGACCTGCCGGGCGGTGTAAGCACCAAGAACTTCAACACGCTTTCGGCATCGGGTTCCACGAGCGAAGCCGCCAACCTCCTCGAAGCCATGGAAGCGGGTTCACAGACATTCCTCATCGACGAGGATTCCTCAGCTGTGAACTTTTTGATCCGCGACATACGCGTGCGCAAGCTCCTGGGCGACGATCGTGAGCCGCTCATTCCGCTGACGGACCGCATCAAGGAACTTGCCGCCGCAGGCTTCAGCTTTATTCTTGTGGCGGGCGCCTGCGGCGATTACCTCGACCTTGCAGACAACATCATCGTCATGGCAAATTACAAGGCCGAATGTGCGAAATTCACACCTGCACCGTCCACGTCATCCTGGAGGGGCGAAGCCCCGACGGGATCCACTGAGCCTGCCGAAGTGACGCAACCGCGCGCCTTCGCCACCTACATGCAGCCCCTGCAGAAATCAGTCCGCCCCACCTCTGCGGTCGAGCGCCAAGTCAAGGTGAAGCTCTCCGGCGACACTTTGTTGCAAATCGGCTTTCTCGTATCCGATACCTCAAGGCTCAATACGCTCGTCGATAAGCAGCAACGATTCGGTGCAGGGTTCATCTTATTGAACCTGCTGCAGAATGCCGCAAGCAATAACGACGCAGCCCAATCCGTCGCAGGAGTCGCACAAAAGCTCTGTGAAAACATCAAGAACGTCGGTTTCCGCAACCTGCCCCAAGGCATGAGTCGCGAGATGAGTCTCCCCCGCCCCGTCGACATCGCCTGCGTCGCCTTTAGACTAAGAGAAGGGAAATAAAATTTCAACAACATAACGAAAGAGGCTGCATCACTACGATGCGGCCTCTTTTCAAATTCTAGACTCTCTGAAGCTTACTTCTGATGAGCCTTGTACCACTTGATGAGACCGTTGGTGGAACTGTCGTGGTTGAGTTCAGCGTCAGCCTTGGCAAGTTCCGGGAGGATCTTCTTGGCGAGCTGCTTACCGAGTTCAACACCCCACTGGTCGTAGCTGTTGATGTTCCAGATAACGCCCTGGGTGAAGATCTTGTGTTCGTACATGGCGATGAGGGCGCCGAGCGTTTCCGGAGAAACGTAGTCCATCATGATGGAGTTGGTCGGCTTGTTGCCTTCGAACACCTTGTGCGGGGCGAGGAATGCGATTTCTTCTTCGCTCTTGCCGTCCTTGCGGAGTTCTTCCTGAGCCTGGGCGAGCGTCTTGCCGTTCATCAAGGCTTCGGGCTGTGCAAAGAAATTGGAGAGCAGCTTCTGGTGATGGTCGCCGACCTTGTTGTGGCTGTTGGCCGGGGCGATGAAGTCGCACGGAATCATCTTGGTGCCCTGGTGAATCAGCTGGTAGAAGGCATGCTGGCCGTTCGTACCCGGTTCGCCCCAAAGGATCGGACCAGTCTGGTAGTTCACTCGCTTGGAATCGCGATCGACGGTCTTACCGTTGGATTCCATGTCAGCCTGCTGGAAGTAGGCGGCGAGGCGGTGCAGGTACTGGTCATACGGAAGCATGGCGTAGCTAGAAGCGCCAAAGAAGTTATTGTACCACACGCCGATGAGGGCGAGGATCACGGGCAGGTTCTTGTCGACCGGAGCGGTCTTGAAATGCTGATCCATTTCGTAGGCGCCCTGGTGGAGCTTCATGTAGTTGTCGAAACCGATGCGCAGCGCAATCGAAAGACCGATTGCAGACCACAGGGAGTAACGACCACCCACCCAGTTCCAGAATTCGAACATGTTGGCGGTGTCGATACCGAAGGCAGACACTGCTTCGGTGTTGGTGGACAGAGCCACGAAGTGCTTGGCGATGGACTTTTCGTCGCCATTGAAAGCCTTGAGAACTGCGGCCTTTGCAGTTTCGGCGTTCGTCATGGTTTCAAGAGTGGTGAAGGTCTTGGAAGCAACGATGAAGAGCGTTTCTTCGATGTTCACCTTCTTGAGGGTTTCGGCCATGTGAGTGCCGTCGATGTTAGAAACGAAGTAGACTTCCGGAGAGTATTCGCCAGCAGCCGGCTTGTCGGCATACGGCTTCAAGGCTTCGGTCACCATCACCGGACCGAGGTCAGAACCGCCGATACCGATGTTCACAACGTACTTGATGGACTTGCCGGTGTGGCCCTTCCACTTGCCCGTGCGGACGAGCTTGGTGAATTCTTCCATGTGCTTGAGCACGCGGCGAACTTCAGGCATCACATCCTTGCCATCGACGCAGATCGGATCGTTACCCTTGTAGCGGAGAGCGGTGTGGAGCACGGCGCGCTTTTCGGTGGTGTTAATCTTTTCGCCGGCAAAGTACTTACGGCGCATGTCTTCGAAACCGGCAGACTTCAGGAGGTCCTGGAGCTTGGCCATGGTTTCGTCGGTGATGATGTTCTTGGAGTAGTCCAGGAAGAGGCCGCAGGCTTCGGCGCTGAACTTTTCGGCACGAGCCGGGTCCTTTGCGAAGAGTTCCTTCATGTGCCAGGTCTTTGCGACTTCGGCGTGGGCCTCGAGGGCCTTCCATTCCTGAGAATCAGTCAGTTTCGACATAGATTAATCCTTTCCGCTGCGCGGGTGTTTGTTTCGAGTGCAAATATAGGAAATTCGGAGTTCGGAATTCGGAATTCAGAATTGAAAATGCTACATTCAAAAGTATGGATACATCAATTCTTGACAAGGCGATTGTTTTTGCGGTAAAGGCCCATAAGGGAGCCGAACGCAAAGGGAAGGGATTCCCCTACATAGTCCACCCGATGGAGGCAGTCGCAATCGCAGCCACCATGACGAACGACCAGGAACTTTTGGCCGCGGCAGCACTTCACGACACGGTCGAAGACACCGAAATCACCCTGAAGGATGTCGAACGCGAGTTCGGCAAGAGGGTGGCAGAACTTGTTGAAGCGGAATCCGACATCGAGTTCGAGGGCAAGAGCCGTCAGGAAAGTTGGAGGCTTCGCAAGGAAGAAGCCATTGAGCGATTGTCTTCAGCTACAAACGAAGTCAAAATTGTAGCGCTTTCAGACAAATTAAGCAATATCCGAGCCATCTACCGCGACTACCAGGCGATTGGCGACAAGGTGTGGGATTTGTTCTGCGTCAAGGACGCCGCCTCTCACGAATGGCATTTCCGCGGGCTCGCCCGTGCTCTCTCAAGCCTCAAGGGAACATTCGCATACGACGAATTCGCAGAAACAATCGACAAGGTCTTCGGGAAATAGATACGACATGGAACAGGTAAACAATAAGGACTACGGCCTGCCCCCCAAGGAAACGCTTATCCTGGAGGAATACCGCGAGCAAAGAATCCTTTTCGAAAAGCTGCTGCGCATCGTCAAGCGGATTCTCCGCGAAAGCATCGAAGAAAACAAGATCTACATCAACGCGATAGAGGGCCGCGTCAAGGCAGAAGATAGCCTTGCAGGAAAACTCGAACGTAAGTCGGGTAAGTACAATTCCCTTTCGGACTTAACGGATATTTTGGGTGTCCGCGTCATCACATTCTACAGCGACGAGGTGGACAAGATTGCCGCTCTCGTCGGACGCATTTTTGCAATCGACTGGGCGAACAGTATCGACAAACGCAAGATGCACGAAATACACAGTTTCGGCTACAATTCACTACATTACATTTGCAAGCTTCCCAGGGAAAAATACTTTGACCCCAACTACCCCCAACTAAACGAAATCCGTTTCGAAGTGCAGATGCGAACCGCCCTGCAGCATGTGTGGTCGGTACTCGATCACGATACGGGTTACAAGTCGGGTTTCGAAGTTCCCAGGGAATACCTACGTAACCTGAACCGACTTGCGGGAATGTTGGAACTAGTCGATGAACAGTTCTGCCTCATCCGTTCGGGCATCAACGATTACCGACGCCAGGTTCAGTCCCTGGTGAGTTCGGGAAGTTTCGACGAGGTCGAACTGAACGGAGACTCCTTTAGCAACTATCTGGAGCTGCGCCCGTTCGACACGCTGAACAAACGAATTGCCTCCATCAACCAGGCCGAAATCCACGAGACATCCCTCTCTCGTTTCTTGAGTGTATTCGTCTCCTTCGGATTCAAGACGCTAGGCGACATCGACAGACTCATCAAGAGAGATTCCGATGACGCGTACCAGCTTGCCGCCTTCCAGTTAGCGAACACCGACCTCGACATCATCAACTCGTCGCTCGGCGTCATCTCGCTTTGCTCCGTCCATGTGCTCAAGCAAGGCGGAGGCGTACTGGAGCTGACCCGTTTCCTGGAAATGCTCAACGGCGTTTCCGCGAACAACAAGCACCGCGCCGAAGGCTTGTTCCGCGTCGCGCAGAACCTGTCGTTCATGAAAAAGTAACTAGAGGAACATAGAAAGGTCATCCTGGAGGGAACAAAGTGACCGACGGGATCCAGAGAGGAAAGTTCCTATGGATCCCCTCCCTTCGGTCGAGGATGACATCTGCAGTGTTACCATAAACGGAAAGTCCCCGGCATTTCTGCCGAGGACTTGTTGCTTATCAAGGAAAGTTAATTGTGATGGGGACCGTGTCCCATGCCAGGATGCGGACCAGGACCTTTAGGGCCATTCTTCATGCGTTCCTTAAAATGCTTCATCTGCTCCTTGTGAAAGTTGTTGAACTTTTCGAGCTGTTCGGCAGTCAAGATACCGGCAAGGGCCTGCATTCCGTTAATACGGTGTTCAAGCAAGGCCTTGTCCGCTTCAAGCACCTTCGCCTTAGCGGCATCGACACCTGCAGCGTCCTTGCTTTCGAGAGCCTCGCCCAGAGCCCTTTCGGCATCATGTTTCTGCTGACGGAGGGCCTTGAAAATGGAATCGCCTTTCACGCGGCTAGCCTCGATGGCTGCCTTCTGTTCCGGCGTTACCTGCAGCAAGGAATCAATTGCCGCAAAGTTCGGGCCTTTGAATTTCGGCCCCTTTTCAAAATCACCATGCGGGCCCGTGTGCTTGTGTTCGCCATTTTCATGCTTGGCGCAGTTCGGGCAGTGGCAAGGCTGTCCGTTCTTTTCGCAAGAGCACGGTAGACCTTGCGAGCATGCGCAAGGACCTCCCTTTTGGCAACAGGTTGCGGTACTAGAGCAGCAATTGAAATTGCAGAACCTGCCGGCGAAAAAGCCTAAGGCCAGAGCAAGCACTATAATGCTTGCAATAAAGAGCTGTGATCCTTTCATGGTTTACTCCTTGGTTAAATAATTAAAGCCCACCGTTTCTTCCAATGTTTCGAACTCGTCGCTGGTAGAATTCCCGAGGTTTTCATACCAGCTCAGGACTTCGGACGGCGCGGAATTGTTGATCGAAACGTATTCGGTAGAAGCGGAATTTTCCTGTTCAATGTCACTGGTAAAAGACGGCAAAACCGCAGTCAGGCTCACAAGTACAAAGCTTGCGGCCAGCGGAATCGCGCTGTACCAGCTCTTGATAGAGACGATCTTGCCCTTTGCCTTTTCGGCATCGAGGCGGGCACAGACCTTGTCCCACGAGTCAGCCCGTGGAGTGAGCCGCTCCATTTTCGAGAAGTCAATTTTAGTAGACATGGTTAAGCTCCTTTTTTAAAGTTCGTCTTGCGTTCGTTCAAGTAGTTGCGAACAAAAGTTCTTGCGCGGCTGAGACGCGCCTTGATGGTTCCTTCGGGCATCCCGTAGATTTCGGCGAGGTCCTTCACGTCCAAATCTTCGGCGTCCTTGAGCCAAAGCATGCTTCGCGTTTCAGCCTGGAGCGCGTTCAGCCCCATTTCCAAAAGCTCCGGATCGAAATTCTTATCGGAACTTTCCTCTTTGCCAAGGGCCGATTCCACAATAACATCGAGGTGTTCCTCTTCAAGTTCACGATGCCGCTTGTCGCCACGCAATTTCATGAGGCAGGCATTAACCGTAAGCCTGTAAAGCCATGTTGCAATGGCGGACTGTCCACGAAAGCCCTGGATGGCCTTCGGGACCTGCACAAAGATATCCATCAGGACATCTTCGGCCTCGTCGCGGTTCTTCAACATACGGAAGGCGAGGTTCAGCACATTTCCGCTGTGGGCTTCCCACAGCATGGCGAGCGCTTCGCGGCTACCTTCCCGCAGATGTTGAAATATCACTTTTTCGTCCATTGTACCCTTTAGATGCCCCAAAATGTCCGTCGGTTGCATCTTTTACGAAAAATAATTATAAAAAAGTGCATTTTCTTGCGTTTTTCTATATTTCCCGAGGATGTTTAAGATTCTCTGGGACAAGTTGCGAGAGGCTTTTGCCTCGGTTTTGCCCGTGACACTGATTGTGCTCGCGGTGTCCTTTACGCCGCTTGTCCATTTTTCCCCCAAGCAGCTGATCGTTTTCGGCATTTGCGCCGTGTTCCTGATCGGGGGTATCGGGCTTTTCAACCTGGGAGCGGACCTCGCCATGACCCCGATGGGCGAACACGTGGGTTCCGGTCTTGCAAAATCCCGGCGCCTGCAGTTACTCGTCTCGGTGTGTTTCGTGATGGGCGTACTCATTACCGTCGCGGAGCCCGACCTGTCGGTGCTTGCCGAGCAGGTGCGCGCTGCCGTGGAACCGACTCTCCTGATAGCGACCATCGGCGTAGGCGTAGGCGGATTCCTCGCCCTTTCCATTATCAAGATCGTTTTCAAGCGCGACCTATCGACGATTATCATCTTCTTTTACCTGATGCTGTTCATGTTCGGCATGCTGATGCTGTCCTTCGGCAAGGACATGTTCGTTCCGCTCGCATTCGATTCAGGTGGCGTAACAACAGGACCGATTACGGTTCCCTTCATCATGGCGCTCGGCGTCGGTGTGGCGGGAGCCATTGGCGGCAAGAACGCAAACGAGAACAGCTTCGGCCTGATTGCACTCTGTTCGGTGGGTCCAATTATCGCCCTCATGGGACTCGTGATTTTTTCGAAAGGCGACCTGAGTTACCAACTTACGGAATCGGCCTACTCCATCGACGCAAGCCTCGGTCCGAATTTCCTGCCCACCATCCTCGGAGTCGCCAAGGAAGTTGTCATCGCCCTCGGTCTTATCGTGATTTTCTTTATGCTCCTGCAATTGACCGTTCTTCGGCTTTCGTGGAGCAAGCTCATCCCGATGGCATTCGGCATCGTTTACACGTTCGTGGGGTTGGTGGTTTTCTTGACGGCCGTCGCCGTCGGATTCATGCCGATCGGTTTCGAACTGGGCAAACAACTAGGCGCCATGCCAAAGGCTCTTGTAATAGCAGGATTTGTCCTTGGAATGGTGGTGGTGCTCGCGGAACCGGCCGTGCACGTGCTCAACAAGCAGGTCGAAGAGATTACGGGAGGCCTCGTGACCAAGCGTTCGATGCTAATCGCCCTCTCGGTCGGTGTAGGACTTTCTATCGGGCTCTCGATGATCCGCATCATTGTCGGCTTCCCCATTATCTACTACCTAATTCCCGGCTACTTTATTTCTCTCGGCCTTTCTTTCTTTGTGCCGAAACTTTATACGGCGATTGCATTTGACTCCGGTGGTGTGGCGAGCGGCCCGTTGACCTCCAGCTTTATCTTGCCGCTTGCTATCGGAGCCTGCGCAGGACTTCGCGACGGCGGTGACTCCATTTTGAACTATGCCTTCGGCATTGTCGCGATGGTCGCGATGACGCCCTTGATTACCATCCAGGTGCTCGGTTTCAGGGCGACCGTCTCGACGGCACTCCGTAACCGTATGATGATGCGTCGCATCCAAGATGCCGACGACGAACAGATTATCGACTTTATGTAGGGGGCACTGTGGAAATCGAAAAGAAAATACGAAACAAGGTCTTACGCACCAACTCGCGCGCCAAGGTTTCCATGAACCGCCTCAAGATTCTGATTACGGTGGTAGGCCGTGCGAAGGCGGACTTCTATATGGACCACATCCAGTCCTTTGGCGTAAATATGCAGATGGTGCTGTTCGGACAAGGGACCGCCCCCCGCGAAATAGCGACGGCCATGGGCCTTGCCGATTCCGACCGAGCCGTCATCATCAGTGTCATCGGAGAAAACCAGCTTGCAGCGGCGCTCGACAGCCTCGCCGAAAAGTTCAACACCATCGTAGGCGGCAAGGGGATCGCCTACACGATTCCCATGGCAAGCATTATCGGCAAGTCCATCTTCAATTTTTTAAGCGACAACCGCGATGCGGTACGGAGAAATGAAAAATGAGCGGATTCAATCACGAAGTCATCTTTTGTATTGTGAATACCGGATTCTCTGAAACCGTGATGGAAGCGGCGAAGGACGCCGGCGCCCGCGGCGGCACCATCCTGAACGCCCGCGGTACGGCGAACAAGGAAGCCGAATCGTTTTTCCATATCGCGGTCCAGCCCGAAAAGGAAATCGTGATGATCCTGGTCGACGCGAAAATCAAGGATGCCGTGTTGCACGCCCTTTACCAGAAGGCTGGCCTTGACACCATGGGTCAGGGTATCGCCTTTTCGCTCCCTGTAGACAACGTGGTAGGCCTTACCCCGTGGAAGGCCGAAATCAAGGCCGCAGAAGTCGCTGCGGAAAAGGCGGTCGAGAAGGCGGAAGCCGCCATTGAAAGCGCCGAGAAAAAAGCGAACTAATATACAGAACCTACGCCAAACAGGTTGAGCGCACGCCACAAAAGTGGCAGGGCTACTTGCCAAAAGCGGACAAGTCTATCCCGAGCTGATTTATTTTATATGTAAGAATGCGCGGAGTCGTCGAAAGACTGCGCGCAGCGGCGGCAACTTTACCCTTGCTACTCTTGAGGGCGTCGCAGATGATGTCCTTTTCGTAGGCTTCCACCATACGCTTCAAGTTGCCGTTCACGGGAGTGCCGCTGGTTTCGGCGGTCTGCAGCGTGGTCGGGAAATGGTGCGGGTAGATGACGTCCTCGTCGGCAACGAGTACCGCACGCTCGATTCCGTTTTCGAGTTCACGGACATTTCCGGGCCACGGGTAACTCATGAGCATGTTGATGGTCGTACGCGCGAGGCGGCGGACATTTTTGCCCACGATGCGGCAATAATGTTCGACAAAATGGTCCGCCAGAAGAACGATGTCCGTCTTGCGGTTACGAAGCGGTGGCACGTAGATCGGGAAAATGTGCAGCTGATAGTAGAGGTCTTCGCGGAAAGCGCCCTCTTCGACCATCTGCTGCAAATTCTTGGTGGTGGCCGCAATCACGCGGACATTCACCTTCTTGGAAATGCGGGCGCCAATGCGTTCGACTTCGCCGTTCTGCAACAGGCGCAAAAGTTTCACCTGAAGGTTCGGAGAAAGTTCGCCGACTTCATCGAGGAAGAGCGTTCCGCCTTCGGCCTGTTCTACGCGGCCGGGAGTTTCGGCAAACACGCCGACAAGCGCTCCGCGCACGCTGCCGAACAGTTCACGGTCCAGCACCGATTCTGGCATCGAGGCACAATGGACGCGGACGAACGGGCCCATGTTGCGGTCGGAACGGTAATGGATGGCTTCCGCAACGAGTCCCTTGCCCGTACCGACTTCGCCCACGATAAGCGCAGGCAGGGGGCTTTTCGACACCTGGTCAATCTGCGCATAAACGCGCTGCATTTCGCTGGAACGGCCGATGATGTTATCAGGCTGGAAACGGTCCTTGAGTTCCAAGGTAAGGCGTTCGTTTTCGGCCTTTAAAAGTTCGTTCTCTTCGCGGGCTTCGCGACGGAGCTTTACTGCAGCCGCAAGCATCTGCGCGATAATTTCTAACAAACGAAGTTTTTCGGGAAGTTCGTCTTCGACGGGATTCTGGACGTCGGCACTGAAGGCGCCAATCACCTGATGTTCCATGATGACAGGCACGCAGAGGAACGCCTTGTTTTCGTCCTTACCACGGCCCGTACGGTCGAGGAAGTTCGGGTCCTTGCCCACCGACGGAATGATAACCGGCTTACCGGTTTCCACGACGCGGCCGGTAATGCCTTCACCCACCTTATAACGGCCCTTGCGCGCCTGACGGCTCGAAAGGCCTTCTGCAATTTCAATGGAGATTTCGCCAGTATGGCGATTGTACAAGGTGAGGGTCGCATGCTCCACGCCCATCGTGGATTCCACCACTTCCAAAATCGGATGCGCGACACTCTCGAAATCGAGTGTCAGGTTCAAAATGGAGCTGATCTTGTAGAGCAGCTCCAGTTCAAGGATTTTGGATTGCGAGGTGGGCATACAACAGAATTTAGAAAAAACAGGCGGAATGTAAAACCATCGCTCTACCACTTGAGCTACAGGGGCACGTACCCCTGGCCGGACTCGAACCGGCAACAAATGGGAACTAATATAGGAACATTCTATGCCTGTCTTAAAAATCTTACGCAAACAATTCGATGAGGGAGTCCTTGCTCGGTTGCGTCAAGTCCAGCCCGACTTCGTCATCGTCGCTTTTGGCTTCTGTAAAGCCAGCAGCTTCCAGAACCTCCTTCAAATTTAGAAAAGATCTTACTTTTACGCGAAACTTGTCTATTACAATTTTCTCCAATTCATGCGTGGGAACCCTTCCGCTGCCGATATTCAAGTCCATCAGCACAAAGCGATTATCGATTGTCATCGCGATATTCTTCCTTTCATACCCTTCTACAGGAATAATGAATTCCGCCACAACATCATTGGGATCCACCATCGGGCCGCATTCGCTCTTATCCAAGTCCAACGAAGCACGGTCGCATCGGGCTACAAAGAACTTGAACTGAGAATCATTCGTTGTTCCGCTAAATCTGCAAACCTCGAACTTTCCTTCGGGTGCCTTTCCGCCGATATACATCAATTCCGTCGCACCTTTGGGAGCATTGGTTATATCGCCAGAGTAAATGACGTTTTCTTTTTTGCTGTTTTGGGAACTATAACGTGCATTCCAACCATAGGACGCTCCGTCAAGCGACATGTAATGGAGATCAAAATCGTTCGTACCCCAATCATTATGCCAATAGATTCCAACAACGTTGTGGTCGTCGCCCATATCCACACTAGTTCCCATGGGGTAATTGCCAATGAAATTCTTTTCGCTGGAAGGGACTGCTATGTTCAAACCCTTCGGATAGCGAACCGTGCAGGCCTTCGGCTTGAGACTTTCAACTAGCGAATCATGGAGAATCGTATAGATTTGCATCAAGTACGCATCGTCATTTTTGGGGGCATAGCCCTCACGCACAAACAATTTACCATTGCGGATGACGTAGCACTGCCCCGACTGCCCCGAAAGCCGCATCTTGACGCCCTGCATGAGCGTCGCCTTTTTGAAATTCGAAATATTGGCAACATTTTTCTTGATATCGTCAAGGCTTTTCTTCTCGACAAGAACGGTCTCCCAGAAGCCCTTTTCAAGAGGGGTATGGTTCTTTTCGGCAAGCTTACGGAGTTTATTCACCACGGAGGCATTCGAAACTCTTTTTCCTGTTTCAGCTGGAACTTCAACGCCGATTTTTCGAGCAGCAGCAATAAAATCTGGATTCAAAATCGGAGATTTGTCTGCGCTCGCCTTCATGGCTAAAAAGAGCGGCTTAAAGCGAAGGAAAATCCTGGAGAGTTTCATAAGCTGTGCATCGGAAAGAACGCCAAGAGGAATCTTGCTCGCGTTTTTCTTTACGCAGGCAATGACGTCCTTGCTCTTGATAAGCATGGTAGAACCGGTCGCACGATAGACCAGGCAACGGAGCAACGCAAATTCATCTTGCGGATACACACCCGTCAAGGCGGCAATTGTCGCTTGCGCTTCCTTGTTCTTCACATCGTCAATCGAAAAACCGAATTCGCCCCAATCATCAAGAGCGTTTACGACATATTCCGAGCAAGTCTTCTGGGTTTGCTCGTTCATGGCGATACCCGACTTGATAAGCCCCGCGCACTTGTCGAACAGTTCCCTTTTAGTGCACGGCAAAATGACCTTGAACTTTTTGAAGGGGATGACGATATCGTCATGGTTCGGCATATAGCCTTCCCCCTCCGTAAAACCCGTTCCGTAGGTCGATGCGTAATGGCACAGCTGATCCACCAAGAGTTCAAACCGAGTCTTGGATACGATATCCGCCCATTCCTTGTAGAATGTCTTGTTGTATTTTGTCTTGGCAATTTCTCGGACCCACTGCAAGGTATCGGAGTTGCAGCAATCAGGATGCACCAACCACCCATATTGGGCGGCCTCGGCGTTCACTTCTTCGAAGGAGAGAGCTTTCGCGTCACCCTCGATATTGCTCAAGGCAACATTGAAATACGAAATGAGCTCAAGATTCATAATGCATCCTCAAAAAGTTGCGAGTCGAGCTGTAAAAATTTAGGACGTGCCCGCGAGGGCGCAAATAGGAACAGCCTATGACTCGCTAAAATCCGCTGAAATCCGTTTACATTGTCAAATAAAAGCCTTCTACTTTATATATCGCGCTTTTATCAAAAAAAGTAAATTGATTTCCAACTTTTTTTTCGTATTTCAAATATACATTCAGTCCAATGTCAAAAGATGACATTTTACAAATTATTCTACTTAATCCGGTCGCTGCAGAATTCCTGGCGACCACAATTTTTGCAGTGCGAGCCCATCCAGAGCGTGTCGAACTGTTCAATGGCGGGCTGCACAAGCGCGGGGTCGTTGGTGAGAATACCCGCTTCGAAGTTTCGGCGCAAGCTACTCTTCATGCCGATACCCGCACCCGTCAAGTTCGCGGAACCGATGTAGGCGGTCTCCAAGTCGAAAATCATCATCTTGAAATGCACCCGCGGGCACATAACGCGTTCGAGGTCGGTCGCCAAAATTTTGAAGCGGTCGAAATCTTCGCGAAAGTTCGGGCCGGGTTCTTTCGCGTGAACAAGCCGCACGCCCACGCCGCGCTTCAGGAGTGCGGCCAGCTGCCCGAGCAAGGGCATCGATTCGCCATCCTGCTTCACGTAGACATCCTTGATGTCGGCAGTGCCAATCCACAACGTCTCGCGGACTTTCGCAATCCGCGCGATGACCTCGGAATAATGTTCCTCGTTCTGGATGTACTTGGTGAATGTGGGCATGGGAGTAAATATAACCTCACTCTTGCTTTTCGTCTTGCATTTTTATATATTCCCAATTGTATTTGGACAACCCGGACGACGGCGGTAAACATGCCAAACATATCAAGGCAAGCGAGTTCCCGGCCCGGATGTTACACCATCTGCGCCTAGCGTTTAAAGAAAGCAGGTATAAAGTCGGCAAGCGACGCAGCCGACCACGGGAGTGGGCCTCCTCCTGCAAGGTGACAGACTTCCGCCAAACAGTGGTTTGGCGCACACACAATCACTCATAAACCCATTTGGGGGCTACACCCCTTTTCTGTCGCGTACGCGACAAAGGACATCTATGTCTATCAATCCCATTTTTCCCGATTTTGCGGAAGCGTCCCGCGAATATTGGGAGCAGGTAACCTACGAAATAATCAAGACCCGTACCTACCTGGATCCGCGCTACGATGTGGCGTTCAAAGTTTTCCTGAACGACCCCAAGGCTCTTGTCAGTTTCTTGAACGGAGTATTCCACCTGAAGGGCGAGAACCGTATCGTCTCCGTTACGGTGAAGAACACTGAGGTGAACATCCTTTTCCCGCAATCCAAGAGCTTCCGCCTTGATATCCGCGCGACAACGTCCAACGGGTACAGCATCAATGTAGAGATGCAGAAGGCAAAGCACAGCCGCTTTATCGAGCGCATCCTTTTGCAGCACAGCGCCTTCATGCTTCAGAGCAAGTACGAATGGGACCAGGAATTCTTTAAGGAATCCGCAATGAACCTCTCCGATGAGCAGCGCGCTCTGCGTGAAGTCTCCCGGTACGAAATTCCTCCCACTTACGCCATCTGGGTCTGCGATTTTCACTTGGAACAGCAGGACGATTACTGCGGCACCTGGGGCATCTGTAACGAAAAGGGGTTGACGCTGACCGACAAGGTTAAGTATATTCTTTACGACCTGACGCAGTTCAACAAGACGATGGAACAGGTAGAGACCGACGAGGACCGCTGGCTCTGGCTTTTGAAGCACGCTGGCGAATCCGACTCGCTCCCCGACTTTAACGACGATGTAATCGCCCAGGCGATCAAGCGCCTTCTTGTAAAGACTGCTCCAGACAGCATCCTTAAACAGCAGGCAAGAAACATGGTGATGACGGAAGAAGAACTGGACTATCTGGCGACCCTCAAGGTCCGTGCCCGTGCAGAAGGGCGTGCAGAAGGACGTGCAGAAGGCGAAATGAACAAGGCTCGGGAAATGGCGAAAGCGATGCTCGACCTCGGTGACCCTATCGAAAAGGTTATGCAGATTTCCAAGCTCACCGAAGACGAAATCCGCAAGCTCTAAGCGTCAAGCGACAGTTTCAAAAAAAGGCATGTCAACACAAATGTTGGCGTGCCATATTGAAATATACGAACATTTCGGTGTTACAGACTAACCGGAGTCCTTGACGCAGCTGATCGACATTCCTTACCATAGCAGAAATACGCATATTCGGTATTTGACCTGTATGAGCAAAAAAAAATTATGGAACGATCCTTCTTACAACAGGAATTTTCCTGAGGCACCATGTAAATGCAATAATCACCGGAATCATCACAAGCGGAGCACCCAGGCGATACACGAGCGAGTTCCTGTCGATTTCGGGAATCCTTGTCGCTGCATCGAGCAAGATAAACTGCAAGAGGTATATCTCGAAAGCGTACCGTCCAACGACCTTGACAAAACTCGCAAGACGTTCCTGTTCCATCACCCAACGACCGGCATCCTTCAAGAAAACGAATACGCTTGTCGCATACAACACCGACGGAACATTTTCGTATCCCTTGAACGTCCCGACAACATAGCCCGCTTTATGCGACAAATGATAAGTTCCGACAACATGCAACGCAAGGCCAATCAAACCCGCGGTATGGATTAGCGCCTTGTGCCACCTTTTGAATTCATAGTTGTGCAACAACCATCCTAACAGCGGCCATATCAAAAATCCGGCCAATGCAGAAATGCTGAACATAACGTTCAAATCTGAATTGAAAACTTTTTTCAAGAAGGGTAGAAAGATATTGAATACAAAAGCCGCAATGACCAGGTAGGAGAACACAAGCCTCCTCTTGCTTTTTTCTACGGCCGCATAGAGAGGCATACACAGGTACAAAATGAACAAAGAATAAAAGAACCAGTAGATGCTGACGAAACCGTTGCCCGTTAGCCCCTGGTACACCGACTTGATCGAGACATTCGACCACAAGCGTTTTCCGGTATAAAGATCTATCGCCAGCGCGACCAGGCTCCAGACCAAGAAAGGCAACATAGTCTTCATGAAACGCCTCGCAAAGAAACGTTTCATAGAATACCTGTCAAAAAAATCCATAAGCGTAATCCCGCTGACCATAAAGAACAGCGGGACCGCAAAATAGAATACGCATTCAATGATATTTGCCGAGAACCAATAATCTTCTTTCCCGGAATAAAACCAGAAGCAGTTGTTCGTATGCAGAGTCAACACCGCGATTGCGGATACCACGATAACGAACGTGATATAGTCAGTCGACTTCCGCGCTTCCACGAGACTACTTAAGAGCTTCCTGCACCAGGGCAGATGCGCGCTTGGCGTCGAAACGGCCCTTGACCTTCGGGGAAAGTTCCTTCATGATCTTGCCCATGTCCTTGGGGCTAGAAGCGCCAGTCGCGGCCTTGATTTCTGCAATGAGCGCCTTGACTTCGTCTTCGGTCATCTCGGCGGGCATGTACTTGCGGTACAGGGCGATGGTCGCTTCTTCGGCAGGAATCTTGTCCATGAAGCCACCCTTCGTGAGGATGTCGATTGCTTCCTGTTTCTGTTTCACGCTACGGGCAAGAACGTCGACGCACATTTCGTCGGTGATCGTCTCTTCGATCTGGGCCGGAGTGGCTCCGTTCTTCATGGCTTCGTTCTTGATGTCGGAATGGAGGGTACGGAGCGTTCCGAGAGTTTCGGAATCGTGCGCCTTCATGGCGGCCTTGATATCGTCTTTAATCTTAGTCAGCAATGCACTGCTCATGTTTTACCCTTGGCGGATTACGCCCCGCTCCTGGCAATAAGGTTTGAACTCTAGAAACACGCAACGAGCCACCGGTCATAGACCGACGACTCATTACAAGAAACAAGGCTAGAAACGATGTCCTAGAAAGCCTTGGCGATTCCACTACGGCGAACTGGCACAGCCAGTCGACGACTAGTAGAGACGCTTGCGGTTCTGGTCAGCGATTTCCTTCAGGCGCTTGCGACGGGCAGCCGTTTCGATGCGCTTCTTTTCTTCAGAAGGCTTTTCGAAGCGCTGACGCTTCTTGACATCGGAAATGATGCCGTTCTTTTCGCAAGACTTGGTGAAACGCTTGAGAGCGCGTTCGAAAGGTTCGTTGGACTTAACAATTACGCCGATCACGATTATCCTTTGGTTAAATTAGAAATTCGTTTTTGGATAGCCAAATATATCTAATTGTACGGATTTCGTCAAGGGTATAAAAATTTGACATTTTTTAGGCATTTTTGGGGCATTTTTTCGTTCATAACTTGCGGACTGTCAAAGACTTATGTATATTTTTAGTACAAAAGTTTAAATCCCCGGATTTTTCGAAAAAAAATGGAGAATTGGATGAAAAAGTCTATCATTTCGCTCGCCGCCATCGCGCTCGCCAGCTCTATGCTGGTCGCATGCAATGACGAAGAAGAACTCGTTCCGCAGATGGAACCGGCCAAGCCGGCCGCCCAGGCACCCGCTCCCAAGGTCGAGGAACAGCCCAAGGCCGAAGAACCGGAACTCGTGCCCCTCCAGTCCCTCTCCGCAACCAAGGCCGAAGCTCCGGCCGAAGACGCCCAGAAAAAGGCTCCCGCTCCTGCAGGCAGCGTGCAGCAGCTTGACAAGGGCGACTTCGTCATCCAGGTCAGTATCCAGTCTTCCAAGAAGGCCGCCGACGGCATCGTGAAGAAGCTCGCCGAAAGCAACGTGAAGGCTTACATCGCCGAAGTGGAAAACCCGGGCGAACTCGAAGGCACCTACTACCGCATCCGCGTCGGCTATTTCGAATCGAGCGCCAACGCCCAGGAATACGGCAAGCAGGTTCTTTCTCCGCTCAACTACGCCTGGTGGGTGGACATGAGCAAGAACGACGACGTGGGTAACCCCGGCGGAGATTCCGATTCCTACTCCAACAACTCCTATTCCAATTCGACCTATTCCGAACCCGAACCGGCTCCTGCACCCGAGCCTGAACCCGCTCCCGCACCCGAGCCTGAACCGGCCCCCGCACCGGAGCCCGCTCCCGCACCTGAGCCTGAACCGGCCCCCGCACCGGAACCCGCTCCTGCACCTGAGCCTGAACCGGCCCCCGCACCGGAACCTGCACCCGAGCCTGAACCGGCTCCCGCACCGGAACCTGCACCCGAGCCCGCACAGCAGGCTCCTGCAGCACCCGCACCGGCCGACAACTTCGACGACTGGGAATAATAGAAGAATTTGTTCAAAATTCCAGGAAGCACCGACCCTGTCGGTGTTTCTTTTTTTATAGGAGTTTCATTTTCTAAATTTGAGGCTATGCCTACAAAGAAGCCCAAAGTTTTTGTCGTTCATCTTGGATGCGCCAAGAACCAGGTCGATGCGGAAAACCTGGTCGGCGAAATGCTGCACGCCGGTTTTGCCACCTGCGACTCCGCCGCCAAGGCGGACTACATCCTGGTGAACACCTGCGGATTTATCGAAGCCGCGAAAGAGGAATCCATCAACGCGATTCTCGCACAAATTAACGGCAAGAAGCCCAAGCAGAAGCTGATCGTTTCGGGTTGCCTTTCGGGCCGCTACGGCGATGAACTCATAAAGGAACTTCCCGAAGTCGATTACTGGGTAGGCACCTACAAGCCTGGCGAACTTTTAAAGAAAATGGGCATCGTGGCACCGCAAACCTGCGACGCCGAAAATCTGCCGCGCATGAACCTCGGCGGATTCAAGCACCACGCCTATCTGAAAATTGCCGAAGGCTGCAACCGCCGCTGCGCCTACTGCGCCATTCCGCTCATCCGCGGGAAACAGGTTTCGCGCAGTATCGACGACATCGTCGCCGAAGCCAAGGAACTCGAAGCGCAAGGCGTCCAGGAAATCACGCTTATCGCACAGGACACGACCTACTTCGGCCGCGAAAAGGGCAAGAAGGGCGGAACGCTCGCGCAGCTTTTACGCGCAATTCTCGACAACACGAACATTCCCTGGATCCGTACACTTTACTGGTACCCGATGTTCGTGGACGATGAACTTTTGGACCTGATGGCAAACGAGCCGCGCCTCGTAAAGTACGTGGACATGCCGATCCAACACGCGAGCGACAACGTGCTCAAGAACATGAAGCGCAATTACCGCAAGAAGGAACTCGTGGACATCCTGCACAAGATCCGCGAGCGCATTCCCGGAGTCACGCTCCGTACGACCGTCCTGGTAGGCTTCCCTGGCGAAACGCACGAAGATTTTGAAGAGCTGATGGAACTGCTGGAAGACATCCAGTTCGACCATCTGGGCGGATTCGTTTTCAGCCCCGAAGAAGGTACGCCCGTCATGGAGATGGACCTGCCTGCGGTAGACGAAAGCGAAGCACGCGCAAGACTCGATGCCGTAAACGACTTGCAAGAAGAACTCGACGCAGAGCATGCCGAGGCGATGATCGGAAAGACCGTCCGCATTATCATCGACCAGGTTGCCGAAGAAAGCGAATACCATTTCTACGGACGCACCGAAGGCAACTCGATGGAGAACGACGACATCGTGAAGGTTCTCGAAGGCGACGCCGATGTAGGCGAATTCCGCGATGCGCTGGTGGTGGACGCCGAGCCGCACGAACTGATTGTGAAGCTGGTGTAATTTACTATCTTTGCACCACACGCCCTTGTAGCTCAGTTGGATAGAGTGTCAGCCTCCGAAGTTGAAGGTCATGCGTTCGAATCGCATCAAGGGTATGAATAAAAGGACACCCCAAAAGGGATGTCCTTTTATTTATTCTTAATTTCGATGAGAACGGAACGTTCGACTGCCCGCAAGGCGAGAGTCGCAGCCGTGCTTGCACGACTATGACATACTGTATTAAATGTCAAGAGGCTTTTGTACAAAAATTTGGTACATAGGCCTCTT
>LVAE01000029.1 GCA_001603905.1 Fibrobacterales bacterium Fibro_02 | reverse complement strand
TCTGCGTTTTGACTTTCGTCTACCATCGATTGGACGAGTTCCTTGAACTTGTCGAGTTCGCCAGTGGTAATAACGCTCTTGATTTTATCCTTGAAGGCGGCGACGCGCTTCGCGCTGATGACTTCTGCCGTCGGCAATTCCATCGTTTCGATCGGCTGGCGGGTTGCCTTTTCGATAATTTTCAGCATCTTCTTTTCACGCGGAGTGATAAAGAGGATGGCGTTTCCGCTGCGGCCTGCGCGGCCTGTACGGCCGATGCGGTGCACATAAGATTCGGTGTCGAAGGGAATGTCGTAGTTCACCACGTGCGTAATGCGGTCCACGTCGATTCCGCGGGCGGCCACGTCGGTCGCGACAACGATATCGAGCTTGCCCATCTTGAGTCGGTTGATGGTGCGTTCGCGCATGGATTGGGCAAGGTCACCGTTGAGCGGAGCCACATTGAATCCGCGGCTTTCCAGCTTTTCGGCGACTTCGGTGGTGTTCTGCTTGGTGCGCACGAAAATCAGCACGCCGTCAAAGTCTTCGCCTTCGAGCACGCGGGCGAGCGCTTCAATCTTGTGCTCGTTCTTTACGAGCAAGTAACGTTGGCGGATGTTTTCGACGGTCGTCGTCTTGCCTTCGATGCAGGCTTCTTCGTATTCGCCCAGGTGCTGTTCGATAATCTTCTTGACTTCTTTAGGCATGGTGGCGCTAAAGAGGGCGCGCTGGGCGCTTGCAGGAATTTCCTTGAGGATGGTTTCCACATCTTCCATGAATCCCATGTCGAGCATTTCGTCGGCTTCGTCGAGGACGATCGCTTTCACGCCCGAAAGCACGATGGAGCCGCGCTTAATATGGTCAATCAGGCGGCCCGGAGTGGCAACCACGATGTTTGCCTGGCGCTTGAGGGCACGCAACTGTACGGCAATGTCCTGTCCACCGTAAACGGGAACTACATGCACCTTCGGCATCTTGGCGGCGTATTGCTGAATTGCTTCGGCCACCTGGATAGCGAGTTCGCGTGTCGGCGTGAGCACGAGCATCGAGGTCTCATGGCCATTGAAGTCAAGCCTCGAAAGGAGCGGAAGCGAGAATGCGGCGGTCTTGCCGGTACCGGTCTGGGCGGTGCCGAGCAGGTTTGCTCCCTGCAACAGGGCGGGAATCGCCTTTGCCTGGATAGGGGAGGGTGTCTCATAGTTCAAAGCCTTGATGGCTTCAAGAACTTCGTCTGCAAGTCCGAGGTCTTCGAAAGTCACCAAAGCTTCGTCGGCGGGTTCCGCATCTTCGGCCAGTTCTTCGTCAGAATCGGCTTCTTCTGCTGGTTCTTCTTCGTTTTCTGCAATGCAGTCATTCTCGACCCCGAATTCAGTTCGGGGGAGGGAATCCATTGTAGCTTCTGAATCCTCTGCGCAGCTTTTTTTAGATTCTGCATATTCTTCAGCGCTTTCGTCTTCTTCGGGCTGTTCGGCTTCGCCTTCTTCGAATTCGACCTTTGTTCCGACTTCGATTGCGGATTGGGGCCCCTTCTTGAGCACGTCGCCTTCTTCGTCAACGATCACGCCGTTGGGGTTCAGGGTGAGGAATGCGGCTTCGTCAGCCTCGTCTTCGTCTGCGCCGCCTGCGATGGCGCTCAAAAATGCGTCTGCTTCGCGGGCAATCTTGGATTTTGGGTCAATAGCTTCTTCAGGAATACGTTCTTCAGTATTCTTCGTCATAATGCACCTTCAGGACCCGTAAACTTCATCTGCGGCCCATGCCGCACTATCGAATGGTTCTGGCGCCGGTTGTCCCGGCTGAACCTTGAAAAGCCCCGAAGCGCACTCGCGCTTATAAACCTGAAGTTTTTTGGATCCATTTTGTTGGATTTGGCGCCAAATGTAGAAATAAGCCCCTTTATTTCAAAGGGTTGGAAGATTTTATTAAGATTTGCCCCTTATTATATATAGACAACTTTGAAAATATTTGCTAAATTGTGCAAACCTCGGAGAGATGCCAGAGTGGTCGAATGGGCCGGTCTCGAAATCCGGAGTCTGTCACAGGACCGAGGGTTCGAATCCCTCTCTCTCCTTGAAACAAAAAGGTCCCCTTTGGGGGACCTTTTTGTTTCACAGAAAAAAGGAATCGAACCCTCGCAGAGGGTTCGATTAACTGCGCGAGAGCGAAGCGAACGAAAAAAATCCGTTTTTTTCGCTCAAAATCAACCTTGACAAAAAAAACTTGGTTTTCTATATATGAAAATATGAATAATTGTTCATATATTAAAAATAAAACTTGCGCTCATCACGACCACGAAAAGGTCCTTCCGGCACAGGATATCGCCCTGGATACCCTTTTCGAACTTTCTGAGTTTTTCAAGTTCTTTGGCGATACGACTCGTATCCGTATTATCCATCTGATGCTTTCGGGTGAGATCTCGGTAAACGACATCGCCGAAAAACTGAATCTGGAACAGTCGGTGGTCAGTCATCAGTTGCGCATTCTGCGTACGGCGAACCTGGTAAAGCCTCGCCGCGAAGGTCGCAAGATGTTCTATTCGCTTGACGACGAGCATATCGGTCTTATTTTCAATACAGGTCTCACGCATATTCTGCACAAGAAGGGTAAGTAAAATGTCCGCGGTTGTTGAAATTCTTGAAAAGTTTGTTTGGCAATTCATTACACTGTTTTCGGAGATGGCTCCGTTCCTGTTGCTCGGCTTTTTGCTGGCGGGCATTCTGCATGTGTGGGTGCCGAATCATCTTTATGTTCCCAAAATTTCGAAACCGAACTTTAAGTCGGTGCTTTGGTCGGCTTTGTTTGGCATCCCGCTCCCGATTTGCAGCTGCGGTGTGATTCCCACTTCGATTGCGCTCCGTAAAGAGGGTGCAAGCAAGGGTGCAAGCGTGAGTTTCTTGATTTCGACGCCTGCGACGGGCGTGGATTCCATTTTGGCGACGTATTCTCTGCTGGGTGGACCATTTGCGATATTGCGCCCGGTAGCTGCTTTCGTGACGGCGATGCTTGGTGGATTGTTTACGAATGTAGTTACAAAAAATGAGCCTGAAACGGGTGTTGCTGTTGTGGGTGAAACGCACGAACCTCATCATGAACACGAGCATTGTGATTGCGAAGGCGATCATTGCTCATGCAGTCAAGAGGGCCACGATGAACATTCGAAAAAATCCTTTGTCCAAAAGGTTCGGGAAACTCTCGAATACGGCTTCGTGAACATGATTGGCGATGTGAGCAAGTGGCTCATCATTGGCCTTTTGCTGGGTGCGCTGATTGCGGCCTTTGTTCCGGACGATTTCTTCCTGTTCCTGCACGAATACCCGCTGCTTTGCATGGTGGTTGTGTTGGTGCTTGCAATGCCGATGTACACCTGCGCGACGGGTTCCATTCCTCTTGCACTTGCTTTGGTTGAAAAGGGCATTACGCCGGGTGCCGCGCTCGTGCTCTTGATGGCGGGCCCTGCAACGAGTATTGCGAGCATGCTCGTGGTTGGAAAGGCTTTTGGCAAGCGTACCTTGGTCGCGTACCTGACTTCCATTGCGCTTGGAGCGCTGTTCTTTGGGTTTGTTATCGATACGTTCTTTATGGACAGTTTCCTTGCCTCAATGCTTCCGCATGCTTCGGCAGAATGTCATGGTCATGGAGCTCTGGGTGTATTCGATTATATCTGCGCTGGGCTGTTTGCCGTGCTGATCATTTATTCCAAGTTTGCTCATAAGGGCTGTGGCTGCGGACATTGCGGCTGCGGTGACCACGATTGCTGCTGCGAATGCGGCGATGACCACGACCATTGCGAATGCGAAGGACATGGCGAATATCACGAGCATCATCATGAAGGTGAATGCCATTGCCACGAACATCATCATGAACACGAAGAACCTGTTGTTGAAACATATAGTGTCCTTGGTATGAACTGCAGCCATTGCAAGGCCTGTGTCGAAAAGGCGGCTATGCGCTTGGATGGAGTCCTCTCCGCCGAAGCCGATGTCGCAGGCAAGGAACTTCGCGTGCAATGGCACGATGACGATGATGTTGACGAAACCGCCCTTAAGAATGCCGTCGAAGAGGCTGGCTTCGAGTTTGGCGGAAAAAAGTAACTTGCATAAACCTATATTTGGCCTATGCAAGTTACCCCGATAGGCAAATTTTATGGTGATGCAGTCTACAAGTACGACGCTCCTCGACAAGGGCGTCTTTTTGCGGGGCATCCCGGCCGCATAGAACTTGCTCCGGGACGAAATTTTGAAATGGCGTTGCGAGACCTAGAAGGCTTTGAACGCATCTGGGTGATTTTTCAGTTCCATGAAAACGAGGGATGGCGTCCGACGACCCGTCCGCCTGTTCCGCCCAAGGGGAAAGACCGTGTTGGAACCTTTGCGAGCCGTAGCCCCTATCGCCCGAATCCGATTGGTCTCAGCTGCGTGCGTCTTCTCAAGATTGATGGCTTGACCCTGTTCGTGGACGAGGCCGACCTGCTCAATGGAACGCCGGTGCTTGATATCAAACCTTACATCCCGATGGCCGATGCTTTCCCCGATGCCAAGGCGGGTTGGGTCGAAGAGCAGGTGGGCGACTTGTGGACGGTTGAGATGTCCGATGAATTTTCGGCGCAGCACCGCTGGATTGCCGAACATAGCGACTTCGATTTAGAAAGTTTTGCCCAGGTGCAACTGTCCCGCGGAAATTTTTCAAAGGATGTCTTTGATAGCTCTCGCCGTCGGTTGATGGTTGATGAAAATGCCTGTACGGGCGTATTGGCCTATCGTACGTTCCGCATCCATTTTCGCTATAGCGAGTTAGAACGCAAAGTTGTGCTGTTGCGTATCACGAGCGGCTATTCAGCCGAGGACCTGAAGCCTGGGGCCGAGGACAAGTACGGCGACAAGCAACTTCATCGTGATTTTATTTTTGGCTTAATTTCCACTTCAAATACCCGGCCATCTGGAGCGGGTGATTAAACGAACCGTCTGCCATTTTGGCCTGCAGTTCGTTGTCGCTCAACAGTAGGCTTTCGATTTCTTCGGTGCTGTCGAAATGCGTGCAGCCATCCTTGATGACCTTGTCAATGAAAACGACATGGAACTTGCCGCGGTGCCTGTCCGGGTTTACGGGGTAGGCTCCGAGATAGGTCACGTTAGAGGACTCCCCGTGGTGGGCAACTTCTTCCTGCAATTCTCGGAGGGCGGCCTGTTCTGGTGTTTCTCCCTTGTCTATAATCCCGGCGGGGAATTCCAAAGTGATTTTACCCGTTCCGTGGCGGTATTGTTCCGTCATGACCCATTTGCCCTCGGTGGTTCGTGCCAAAATCAGCACCCAGTCAGGTTGCCATAAAGTGTAAAAGTCGTCAATCACCTTTCCGTTTGGCAATTCGCACTTTTCTTTGGCGACTTTTAGCCATGGGGCGTCTACCAGGTATTCCGAGTCCAAGAGTTTCCAGGGTTTCATGCTCTGTAATTTAGAAATTTTTGACTTTTGAATGAAATTTTGTATATTTCTTGGTATGAGCGAGTTAGGATTTTATGCGGAAGTGTGTGTGGGGGACGCATGTGTCCTGTTGATTCTTTTGTATAGCATCAAAAGACTTCCGACGCCGCAGCTGAAGTTTGGGCTGTTTTCTAAACTCGTTTTTTGGCATATCATCTATTTTTTCAGCGACGCACTTTGGGCTTTGGTCAATGATGGTGTCTTTGCTAAAAATTTGATAACGGTTTTGGCGGTAAATTATTCGAATGCGATTATAATATCGATCCTTTTTTACAGTTGCTTTGTCTTTGCCGAAATTAGTTCTCGACCAGAAATGACTCGCATGCAAATTCAAAGTCTACAGACGAAATTGAGAATCCCGATTGTTATTGAAGCGGTTTTATTGCTGGTGTCGTTTGTGGCGGTTCCCAAATTCTGGTTGAAAGACAATCTGGAACCGAATGATCTTTATTACGTTGTTTTGATGTTCCTTCCTTTTGTGTACATCATGACTCCGACGTTTCGTTGTTTTAGCCGCGTGCTTAAACCACAAAATCGGAAAAATTTGAAGACTTATCTGGTTGTAGCAAGCTATGTTCCGTGCTGTATTGTTGCTGCGGCCTTGCAGGTGTTCTACTCCCTGAATACACCGATATTCTGTTTTGGCTGCACATTGATCATTTTGTTCGTCTATTTGAATTTGCAAAGCCAACTCATTTCGACGGATTCGCTGACTTCGCTAAACAACCGTAACCAGCTGGAAGTTTTTCTGCAGCAGCAACGCGAACAGAAATCTTATTATGTGGTGATGGTTGATGTCGACCACTTTAAGCAGATCAACGACACTTATGGACATATCGAAGGGGATAATGCTCTTGTCCTCGTTTCCTCGGCGCTCAAGAAAGCGTGTGATCGCCTGGGAAAATCGGTGTTCCTCTGCCATTACGGTGGCGATGAATTCCTGCTGGTGGTTCCGACGGATATGCCTGGATATGCGGTTCGCGAGATTCAGGAATGCCTGCGCGAAGAACTTTCTACCCGTCAGGGACCGCAGTACTATGCAATAGAAGTGAGCGTCGGGTATGCCGGCTGGGATGGCGATGCCTCCAGTTTCAAGGATAGCATCGATAAAGCTGACCAGATGATGTATGTCGAAAAGCGCTCCAACTAGGTAGTCGCTTTGTCTTGCGGATAGAAAACTATCCTTCCAGCTTATTCTTCAAATAGTGCCTTGCGGTCCAGGTGAAATACAGAACGTCCGCAATTACGAGTGCGACTCCGCAGGCGATGAATACGGGCTGGTGCATTCCGAAATGCCCTGCCATGGAACCCCCAATCAGAATGCCTGTGCCGATACCGATATCCCAACCACTCAGGTAGGTGCTGTTTGCGGTTCCGCGCTGGTCGTGGCGGGCGAGGTTCACGCACATGGTCTGGTAGCCAGGGAAAATCAGGCCGAGGCTTGTTCCGATCAGGAATGCCGCGACAAAGAAGGTGATGGGCGAGTGGCTGAACGCGAGGATAAAGTAGGCGACCACGTTCAGGGTCATGCCGGTTCCTACAAGGTGGATCAGGTAGCCGCGGTCAATGAGGCGGCCCGTCATGATTCGGTTCATGATTAGGCCCGCTGCAATCAGGGCGTAGAACCAGCCAGAGCCGCCAATGCCTAGCTCCTTGGCGTAAAGGGCGATGTAGTTGGTGACCGGGCCGTAGGCGAAGCCCACAAAAATGAAGTTTACGAACTGCGGAATGGCGCGGGTCAGGAAGAAGCGGTCTAGGGATAGCGGCGCATGTGGCTTTTTCTCCTTGCGCGGTACATTTAGAGTCTGCACGAGAATCAAACCGATTACGCACAAAATAATTGAAATCGCAAATACGATGGTGTCGCCGAAAGCTTCGTATAGGAACATGCCTGTCATCGGGCCTGTCGCAAACGCCAAGTTTACGCTGATTCCGAAGTAGCCGATACCTTCGCCGCGGCGACAGGCGGGCAATGCATCGATGGCGACCGTGTTGCTCGCCGTGCTCGAGATTCCAAAGAACAGACCATGCGCAAACCGCACGGCGGCAAGAATCGGCAGAATGCCGACGGTCTTGTAGCCTAAAAAGCAAGCGGTAAACGCGAAGAATGTCCAGAAGTACAAGGGCTTGCGGCTGAGGGTGTCCACGAGGAATCCTGCGAACGGCCTACAGGCAAGCGCACCGATTGTATAAAGCGAGATGATGAAACCTGCGGTCGCGTTGTCGGTCGCAAATTTCTCGATGATGTAGAGCGGGAGAATCGGCAGCAGCTGGTAAAAGCTGAAGAACAGCAAAAAGTTCGCGGCAGCAACCGTCACGAAATTCCGCGTCCACAGGGGAGGCTTTTCTGTTGTCAAAACATCAGCTGGCATAATCCCTCTTCAATATAATGCGGAATGTGAAGTGTGTAATGTGGAATGATTTCATTTCACATCTCACACTTCACATCTCATTTCCTCTCCAGCATCACGATGGTTTCGAGGTGCGGGGTGCCGGGGAACAGGTCAAGCGGCTGCACCTCGCGCACGCGGTAACCGTAGCGTTCCCATTCCTTGAGCGAGGCGGGAATTTCGTCGGTGCCGCAGAACACGTGGCATACGCGGATCGGCTTTCTCATCGCGAGTGCGTGAATCACGCCTGGTTCGCAGCCCTTGCGCGGCGGGTCCAGCAGGATTTTTTCGGGTTCGCCAGGGATCGGCCGCGGCAGTCGCGTCTGCACGAACATTTCGTCGATCTTGCCTGCGATAAAGCGGTAAGACTTTTTGAGGTGCTTGGCCGAAGCCTTCGCACAATCAATCGACGGACCTTCCCATTCTACGCCGAGAACGTCCTTGGCGGCTTCGCCGAGCGCAAAACTGAACAGACCGTAGCCGCAGTACAAATCCAAGAAATGGTCTTCCTTGCTTAAGCTGAGCAGGCGGCTTGCGGCCTTGATCAAGTTGTGAATTTGGCTTTCGTTAATCTGGCTGAATCCCGTGACGGGGTAGCGCAGGCTGAACTTGCCGAGCGACAGGCTCATTTCACGCGGGCCGTAAAGCTGCTTGAAGTTCAGGCCTTCGGTGGGTCGCTTCGATTCCAGGTAGTAATCCGATTCGGTCGTGTCCACGTAGGCGTGTGCCGCCGTCACCTTGAAAGGGGTTTCCTTCAGGGCATCCGAAATCAGCTTGAGCTTGCGCACGATGCTCGCGTCAATCTTCTTGATGTTGAAAATTACCACGCGGTACTGGTAGGTGCCACGGATGATGATCCAGTTGAGGGCGTAGGCGAGCGGCTTGTAGGCCGGTGTAATCAGCTTCTCGAAAAGAAAATCGTAAATCCTGTTGTGTTCTTCGGGTTCGAGCATCGATTCTTGACGATCGAACTGCAGATTGCCCGGTTGCATGAACACGCGGCGCTTGCTCGTGGTGCGGTAGGCGCGGGGCATGGGGCTTGCGATGACTTTCTGCGGGTTTCCGGCGAGGCGGTTCACGTCCCAGAATTCCTGGATGGCGTCGTTCTTGACCTTCAGCTCGTCCTTGTAGTCAAGCATGGCGAGCGATTCGCCGTGGGCGGAGTCTGCTTCACGGGTATAACCCGGAACCTGGTGTGCAATGGCTTGTTCAAAGAACATGGGAACCTCTTTTTTCAAATACAAATGTAGAAATTATTTATCTTTTGCCAAGTTTTAGGAGGTCTATTGAAATGCGCAAGTTCCCTGCAACTGCCTTTGTCTTTGTTATTGCTTCGCAAATTCTCTCTGCCTGTAGTGGCAAAGGGTCTACAGATAGCTCTCTCGATTTCTTAGCCGATGAGATTGATGATGAACTCGAAGAGAGAAGTTCTTCTTCTGATGAGTCTTCTTCTAGTAAAAATGATGCGGGACCAAAAGGTCTGTCTAGCGAATCGAATTTGAGCGAAGTCGGTGGTTCCTCAAGTAGCAGGCTGTCTTCTGCCTGGGAACAATCCGATGGCGCTTCGATGGTTTATGGCTCAACGGAAACTGCCTGGCCTTTGCTGAATCCGAATATCGAGTATGGAGAACTTGTCGATGAGAGGGATGGCAAAATTTACAAGACGGTTCAGATAGGATCTCAAACCTGGATGGCCCAGAATCTGGCCTTTGATCCTGGTTTAAAGGATAAAGACGGACAACCTATAGACTACTGCCGGCAGAAGTCTCGGTGTGATACGATTGGCTTCGAGTATCCGTGGAGTGTCTCTGTTGATACGATGTGTATGTATGGATCGGCCACATTACATTATCGATCTAGAGGAAAATCTTGTCAATATTTTCATCATCATACGAGGGGAATTTGTCCTGAGGGGTGGCATATGCCTTCTACCGATGAGTTTAATATTTTGGTGGATTTTGTTGGTGGAGAAGATGTGGCCGGAGCCCATTTAAAAGCGAATGCAAATTGGAGAGTGCACGCGAATGATCCGTCAAATGAATTTGATACTTATGGCTTTGCGATTTTGCCTACCGATGAATACAATGACTTTGCCTATATTGGTGGATATGAAGCTTGTTTTAGTCGGAGTGCGTTGCGTGTTTCTTCATACGGTGATGAGACACGTTTTTTGGATGAAAATATATTTAAAGACATGTCTGTTCGCTGTATTAAGGATGCCAAGAAAATTCCGTATTCAAGCGAGCCTGTTGCGGCTTGTAACGAAAACGGAGTGGACCGTTGCGAATACGGAGAATTGTTCGATGTCCGCGATGGAAAAATATATAAGACCGTTGTTATCGGTGAACAGACTTGGATGGCTGAAAATTTGCAGTATAACAGCAATTATCGAGACGAGGTAAGTGGTGATTCTGTTGAAACGAGTTGGTGCCATTCTCGCGGGGCATGTACTTCGTGGTATCACACAGATGAAGAAGGATGTGCTTTGGGCCGTTATTATTCATGGTCGGGTGCTATGGATTCGTCTGGTATAGCGAGTGGAATTCCTTCTGAATGTGGGCAGGATAATTCATGCCTCGTAAAAAATAGAATCCAGGGGGTTTGTCCTTCTGGGTGGCACCTTCCCGATTCTTCTGAATTCAATGAATTGGTCAATTATGTCCACTATGTCGGGAAAAAGTATGGCTCTGCCGAAGCATTGAGAAAAAGACTTTATAAGTCCGATGTGACGGGAATCTACTGGCATTATGATGATAACTCTGTAGATGCCTATGGATTTGGTGCGATTCCCCTAGAATACGGATATTTTGATTCATTGGGAAATGCGAAACTTGAATGTATGGCTAATATCTCTAATGCCGTTTATGAAGGTTATTTAGCGGGGTACTATGCTATCTTCTGGTCTTTTTGGAATAGTGCGGAAACTTTACCGATGTTGGCGAAATTGGAAGATGATTGCTATTCGATGATGGTTGGAACGGAAGGCCCCAGGGGAGTGAAGAAGTCTCTTTCGAAGGGTATTTTCTCTGTTCGTTGCGTAAAGGACTAGCCTGTAGGAAACAAAAAAGACCTCCCATTCGGGAGGTCTAAGAGCGGCGGACCGGGATCGAACCGGCAACCATTAGCTTGGAAGGCTAAGGCTCTACCATTGAGCTACCGCCGCGAGCAAGTCCAATTATACAAAATTTCGCCCATTTTCAAAGGGGTTCCTTAAAAAGTTCTTGCATTTTTTTGTAAAAAAACTATATTTACCGCCACAATAACCATTTACCTAGAGGTAGCTTAACTTGGCGTTACAAAATCCCCGCGACCGCCGCATGCCGAACAGACAGAGTGACGGAACCCGCATTAACGAAGACATTCGCATTTCCCCGATCCGTCTTGTGAAAGACGATGGCGAGGCCGTCATCATGGATACCAAACAGGCTCTCCAGATGGCCAAGGACGCCGGACTGGACCTGGTGGAAGTGTCTCCCAATGCTAAGCCGCCTGTATGCCGTATCATCAACTACGGCAAGTACAAGTTTGAACAGATCAAGAAGGCCAAGGCCGCAAAGGCCAAGCAGCACGTGGTGAAGCTTAAGGAAATCAAGATGCACCCGAAGACTGCCGAGAACGACTACCAGTACAGGATCAAGCAGGCAGCCGAGTTCTTGCAAGACGGCATGAAGGTCAAGCTTATTATGCAGTTCCGTGGGCGCGAAATGGCGCACATGGACTACGGCAAACGCCTGATGGAGCGCGCTAAGGAAGACTTGCTCCAGTACGGCGACCTGGAAATGGATTCGCGAGTCGAAGGCAACACAATGCTCTCGATTTACGGTCCGAAACGCGGTGCAGGTACTGCCAAAAAGCAGCCCCAGGCACCAAAGCCCGTAACCGAGCCCATGGCAGCAGGTGAGGCTTCAACTTAATAACCTAAAGAGGTAAAAATGCCTAAGATGAAAACACACAGCGGTGCTAAGAAGCGCTTCCGCCTGACTGGCTCCGGCCACGTCAAGTTCAAGCGTGCTGGCATGCGCCACATTCTTGCCAAGATGTCCACGAAGCGTAAGCGTAACCTGCGTAAGGGCGCTCTCGTTAAGAAAGTCGATGTTTACCATGTCAAGCGTCTGCTTGTCGTTGCATAAGGAGTGTAAGAATGCCACGCGCTAAAACCAGAGTTCCTTCCCGCGAACGCCGCAAAAACATCCTCAAGGCCGCCAAGGGTTTCTATGGCCGTCGCAAGTCGAACCTTCGCCTTGCCATTGACGCCGTAGCCCACGCCGGTCAGTATGCCTACGCTCACCGCCGTGACAAGAAGGGTGACTTCCGCTCTCTGTGGATCACTCGCTTGAACGCAGCTGTCCGCGAACATGGCATCAGCTACAGCCAGTTCATTTACAAGCTTTCTAAGGCCAACATCCAGATGAACCGCAAGGTTCTCGCCGATATGGCCGTCGCCGATCCTGAAGCATTCGCCAAGGTCGTCGAAGTTGTGAAGGCTGCCTAATAGCTGCATCTTTACGCGAGAAATTGCACCCTGCTCTGCAGGGTGCTTTTTATATACCGCTCGCGCTAAAGCTGGAAAAAGTTGATATGCGCTCGCTCTCGCAACCACGTCTGGTTTATACCAGACGCTTGTTGCTCACGGCACTCCTAACCGAGTGGGGCGTTTTTATTTGCATAGAGGCGTCGGCCATGTGAGCCGGAGCGACTTGTATTAACAAGTCGTGTAGGTGAGAGCATGCGAAGTCCCGCAGAGAGTGTCGTTCAAAAAACTGAGCATGCGGTCGTTATCGTGAGCCGGAGTCGCCAAGCGTAAGCTGGCGATGTAGGCGAGAGTGAGGCGGTGTCGTAGTGCCTAGCTACAAAAGAGCCGAACGGTCGTCATATTGCCGTCGCCGATCCGGAAGCATTCGCCAAGGTCGTCGAAGTTGTGAAGGCTGCCTAATTGAGCTGAAGCCTAGCTTCATCTTCACGCGAGAAATTGCACCCTGCTCCTAATCGGGCGGGGTGCTTTTTTTTGTTGTACAAACAAAAAAATAAGCCGGCCGCTTAAGCCTGCTTATCTTGTATGAAATTTCTGAAGTGAGGTGTTGCTCGGTCTCGCTTAAACCACTTGCACTAGGAGGCCTTTGAGGTATTGGCCCTCGGGGAAGGCCGTATTCACGGGGTGGTCGGCGGGTTGGCCGAAGCGTTCAATGATTTGAACGCGCCGTCTCGCATCGGCGGCGGCATCCGCGATAATCTTCTGGAACAAGTCCATTTCCATGAGGCCCGAGCAGCTGAATGTGGCGAGCATGCCGCCATCGGCCAAGAGCTTCATGGCGAGCAGGTTGATGTCCTTGTAGCCGCGGGCACCCTTCTGCAGGTTGTCCTTGCTTTCAACGAACTTCGGCGGGTCCAGCACGATGAGGTCGAACGTCTCGGCCTTGTCGCGGCACTTGCGCAGGTACTGGAACACGTCGGCTTCCACATGCGTGGCATGCGCGGTGCTTAATTTGTTCCTCATGATGCCTTCCTTGGCGAGCTTGAGCGCGTCTTTGGAAACATCCACCTGGTAAACTTTTTCGCAACCGCCGCGGAGAGCGTAAAGTCCGAAACCGCCGGTATAGCAGAAACAGTTCAGGACCTTCTTACCCTTGGAAAGTTCACCGATGCGGCGTCGGGCGTCACGCTGGTCCAGATAGTAACCGGTCTTGTGACCGTTCTTCACGTCGATGGGGAAGAGAATTCCGTTTTCGTTGATGATGACGGGTTCGTCGGGGACTTCGCCGTAAACGCAACCGGTGCGCAGTTGCAGGCCTTCCTTCTTGCGCACATCGGAATCGCAGCGTTCGTAGATGCCGCGGCAGTGCGTCTTTTCGGCGAGTAGCTCATAAATATCCTTGCGGTGGACTTCAGCGCCGGCAGCCAAGATTTCTACGGAGTAGATGTCGGCGTACTTGTCGATGATGCAACCGGGAATGCCGTCATTTTCGGCGTTAATCAGGCGGAATGCCGATTCCTTGTCTTCGATGTCAAAACCGCGGCTCTTGCGTGCGGCGATGGCGCGGTCGAGCAAGTCGCTAAAGAATCCGCGGTCAATGTTCGCCTTTTCGCCGAACGTCCAGAAACGCCCGCGGATCTGGGACTTGGGCGAGTACGCCGCAAGACCCAGGAAGTCACTCTTGTAGCTGTAAACTTCAACGGTGTCGCCCAGTTCCGGGTCGCCGATAACTTCGTCAACGGCTCCGCTAAAAATCCAGGGGTGGTAACGCAATGCGGACTTTTCGCGTCCGGCTTTCAAGGTAATCGCTTTCATGAGTGTAAATATAGTAACCTGCGTGGCGTTCTGCCGTCTATTTCCTATATTTGGCGCCACGATGTTCGAAAGCATTTTTGACAAGTACCCGTTTTTCCGAGCAGTCCCCTGCGTGCTCTGCATGGCAATCATCTTTAAACTCTCCTCGATGACGATGGAGCAGCTTGAAGACTTTCCGCACATTTGGGATAAGCTGGCTCACTTTTGCGAATACGCAACGCTGGCCGGTTGCTATGCCATGCTCTGGAGCCGTAACGAATGGTCCAAACGGCAGTGGCTGCGCGTCTTGGTTGTTGGGGGGCTTGCGCTCCTTTACGGATGTACCGATGAATTCCACCAGAGCTTTGTGGAAACTCGTGACAGCAGCGTGCTGGACCTCGTAGCTGACTTGACCGGCGGCTTGATGGGCGGTATCGTCTATGCCATTGTCACGAGAATATTGAACCGCTTTGACCCGGTTCCTGAAAAGCCTAAAAATCCCCAAGCAGAATAATTTCGCGGTGCAGTTTGATGCCGAATTTTTCGGTGACTTTCTGCTGAACGAATTCGCTTAGTTGCTTGATGTCGCTTGCCGTTGCACCGCCTGCGTTCACGATAAAGTTCGCGTGTACGGTGCTGACTTCGGCGTCACCGATGCGGTAGCCCTTGAGCCCTGCTTGTTCAATGTAATAACCCGGTGCGATTTGCGTGGGAGTGCCGGCCGCTCCGACGGAAAGCCGCTTGAAGGTGGAGCCTGCGTTCGGCATATTGAGTGGCTGGCTCGCCTTGCGTTTCGCCATGCATTCGGCGAGTTCCGCTTCTAGGTCTGCGGTTGTCTTGCCGAGACTTGCTGCAGTTGGCAATAGGAATGTCGCCGAGAGTATAATCGCGTTATTCTTCTGGAAAATACTTTGTCTGTATCCGAATCCGCATTCACTAGCGGCGAATTCACGAATGTTCCCGTCGCTATCTAAAACTGTTACTTGCGTGCAGCTAGTTCCGATTTCCTGCCCGTAGGCACCTGCGTTCATATAAATCGCGCCACCCAGAGTTCCTGGAATTCCAGCAAGCTTATGGATGCCTGCAAAGCCCTGCTTCAAAACACTGCGTGCGAACCTGCCGAGCGGAATGGCTGCACCGACCTTGAATGCTCCGTTCCCCAAATCTTCAATCGAAGAAAAATCTCCGGCAAGTGTTATAATCACGCCGTCAAAACCCTTGTCTGAAACAAGCAGGTTTGTTCCATTTCCCAAGATAAAGAACGGAATTGCCTTTTCGCGGGCCAAGTCCAAAGCCTTTTTAAGGTCATCGAGGCTTTCTGCCTTCACAAAATAACGTGCGGGACCACCTACCTTAAAGGAGGTGTGCTTGTTCATCGGTTCGTTTTCGAGAAGAATCATATGTTAAATATAAAATTTCTATTATTCCCACTATGACTAACGAGGAACTGAAACAATTCAAGTCGGCGATTTCGATTACAGCTGTCGCGCAGAGCCTGGGAATTTCGGTTTCTCATGGTCGCTTCAGATGTCTTTTCCCGCAACGCCACACGCACGGCGACCGCACTCCCTCCGTTTCTATTTCCGAGGAACGCGGAACGTTCCGTTGCTGGGTTTGTGACGATGTTCGCGGCGACGTGATTTCGTTGGTGCAAATTGTAAAGGATTGCAGTTTTGTCGAGGCGCTCAGCTGGCTGATGGAGCAGTACCCGTTTCTGGTACCGCCTACTGCCCGTAAAGAAATGGATCGCGTGTTGGAACGAACGCATCCTGCTGCCGTCGGGCGTCCGAGTGCGACAAGTGCGCCCGTGGGTCGCGTGCCTGAAATAGTCCGTCCGCCCGAACCCGAAGAACCACCGCTGGTATCCGAAGACGAACATAAGAAAATTATCCTTTCGTTCCTTAAACGCTTGAGTCCCGTAGACAACACTCCTGCGGCCAAGTGGCTTGCACGCCGTCGCATCTACAAGCCTGTGTGGGACAAGATGCTGCTCCGCACCATTACCAACTACGAAGAGGTGAACAACAGCCTCAAGGCGGACTTTGGCGAAGAGGTCTTGAAGTATGTGGGTCTCTTTAATGAAAAGGGCCACTTGCGCTACTACAAGCATCCGTTGATTTTCCCGTATCTCGACACGAAACGCCGCGCGTTCTATTTCCAGTCGCGTGCCATCGACAATACGGTCGTTCCCAAGGAACTCAACTTGCGTGGCACGGTGCCGTATCCGTACAACATGTCTGCGCTCGACAATAAGCCTGGCTGGGTCTACCTGTGCGAGGGCGTGGTCGATACGCTCACGTTTTTAGGACAAAAGATCAATGCGGTGGGGATTCCCGGTGTGCGGAGTTTTAAGGTGGAATGGCTGAATTTGTTCAAAAGTAAGAACGTGGTCCTTTGTCTGGATCACGACGAGGCGGGGCGCTCTGGAATGGAATATATCGGCAACCTGTTTACGCAAGCGGGTATTCATAATGTAATTTTGGGCGAAGGAATGGAAAACTTGCCCACGGCCATGAAAGAGGGTGAGGACATCAATGACTGGTTCGGAGGAAAAAAGTAATGGATAAGGTAAAGTTGTATTTTGGTAAGGTCAGGGATTTTTTCAAGTGGTTCACGAATACCACGTTTGCGAAGGTAACTGGATTCATTATCAAGTGGCTTTACCGGACGATTAATTTCATTATCCGCCAGGCTTTGCTGATTCTGATTATTTATTCGGCCGTGTTCTCGGTGGCTGCCTCGTATGCACTGTACCGCGCGTTCATTTACGGTTACGAAATTTACGAAGGTGTTGAGGAACTCAAGGACACACAGCCCGAAATGAGCAAGTACATGGAGGCCTTGCGCGATTCGAGTCCGAACCTGCAAATCAAGCATACCTATGTTCCCCTTGATTCCATCAGTCCGTACCTGCGGAAGGCGGTCATTGCAAGCGAAGATGCCGGCTTCTATTTCCATCCGGGCTTTGACGTCCGCGCCATCGCCGAGGCGCTCGATGCAAATCAGGTGGCAGGGAAGACCAAGTTCGGCGGCTCCACGATTACGCAGCAGCTTGCGAAGAACCTCTTCTTGAGTGGCGAACGTTCTTTCAACCGCAAGTTCAAGGAATTGGCGTACGCGCTCTTGATGGAACATGAACTCGGCAAGGACCGCATTTTGGAACTGTACCTGAATTATGCCCAGTGGGGCAAGGATATTTTTGGCTGCCAGGAAGCGTGTCTCGCATACTACAAGAAGAGCTGTTCCAAGCTGAGTGTGGATCAGGCGATTAATCTTGCAGCCATGCTCGCAAGCCCGGGCAAGCACCATCCGAACATGCGTGAAAGTCAGTTCATGGCCAAGCGTCGTGCCGTCATTTACCAGAACATGTTCCCCAAGAAGGACAGCGTGCTGGTGGATTCGCTCCGGCAGTTGATGGCGCCTCTCCCGAAGGATAGCACCGCAAAGAAATAGTGGGTTGATGCGCGGTGAACTTGCCGAACCGTCTGTCTATATTCTATATTTTTCTCGTCTAAATTTTTCTCAAAGGAAATACAATGGCTAAGAAAGAATCCAAGAAGAAGGTTGTCCTCGCTTATAGCGGTGGACTCGATACTTCCATCATCATCCCCTGGCTCAAGGAAAACTACGACTGCGAAGTGATCGCTTTCGCCGCCGACCTCGGTCAGAACGACTTCCCGGACGCTAAGGCTCTCGAAGACAAGGCTTTGAAGACTGGCGCTTCCAAGTGCTACGTTCTCGACCTCAAGAAGGAATTCCTCGAAGACTACGTTTGGCCGACCGTTCGCGCCGGTGCCAAGTACGAAGGAACCTACCTCCTGGGTACTTCTTTCGCCCGTCCGCTCATCGCCAAGTACCAGGTGAAGATTGCCGAAAAGGAAGGTGCCTACGCTGTTGCTCACGGTGCTACCGGTAAGGGTAACGACCAGGTCCGTTTCGAACTGACCTACGCCGCTCTCAACCCGAAGCTCGAAATCATCGCTCCGTGGAAGGACCCGAAGTGGACGTTCCACAGCCGCGAAGACGCTATCGACTACGCCGCCGCTCACAAGATTCCGCTGAACGGCATCAGCAAGAAGAAGATTTACTCCGAAGATGGTAACCTGTGGCACCTTTCTCACGAAGGTGGCGTTCTGGAATTCCCGGAACAGGAACACAAGTACGAATTCCTCAAGCACACCAACACGTATGAAAAGGCCCCGAACAAGGCCGACCACGTGACGATTACCTTCGATAAGGGTAATCCGGTGGCTATCGACGGCAAGAAGATGGGCGCTGTCGAACTCCTCGAATACCTGAACAAGATTGGCGGCAAGAATGCTTGCGGTCTCCTGGACATCGTCGAAAACCGCCTCGTCGGCCTCAAGAGCCGCGGCGTGTACGAAACTCCGGGTGGCACGCTCCTGTACAAGGCTCACGAATGCCTTGAACAGCTCGTGCTCGACAAGGAAACTTTGTTCGAAGCCCAGAAGATGTCTATGACCTATGCCAACCTCGTGTACAATGGCCAGTGGTTCACTCCGCTTCGCCAGGCTATGGACGCCTTCTTCGCCGAAGTGAACAAGGTTGTTACCGGTGACGTGACCCTCAAGCTCTACAAGGGTAACATCATCCCGGCCGGCATCAAGAGCCCCTACAGCTTGTACGACATGGGCCTCGGCGGATTCACCGACGTTGACATGTACGACCAGAAGGACGCTACTGGCTTCATCCGCTGCTACGGCCTCCCGCTCAAGACGCGCGCCCTGTTGCTCGGCAACAAGACCAACGTCGACTTCGGCAAGCCGGTCGTGCTTCCCAAGAAATAATGAGACCGAACCGACTAAATTCACCAGAATCCTTATTCTGAAGTCGGTTCTCTCACAACCACGCCTGGTTAATACCAGGCGTTTGTTGTTCACAGAAGACGTTGAAGTCATCCTGGAGCGCGTAGCGCGACGGGATCCACCCCCCGGATTCACATTCGTGAACGGGGGATTTTTTCATAATTCTACGGTGGCTCAAAAAATGTGCTGAATTTCACGGTAGCGCATTTTTTACTTGACAATGTATTGTTTTTTTTACATTTCGTCATTATATAATCCAGCAACACGAGGAAATTATGAATATCAAGCAGCTGCTTTTAGGGAGTGCTTTGGCGTCGATGATGTTTGCCGCCTGTTCGTCTGATGATTCCGGAACTGGAGCGTCGTCCGGTTCTTGTGATGTATCTGCCTTGCCAGCATCGTCCCTTTCTTTCGAAAAGACGGACAATGGCTGCTATGCGCAGGGGACCATGGATGCGGTTACATTTGCGACCTATGTCGCCAATTATTCAAATGCGGGCTGGCTTCCGGTAACAGCGAATCCATCGCCGGATGGTCAGGGCGGCGAGTATGTTTTTTCCAAGACCGAAGGGACCGTCTCGCATACGGTAACTTTGACGGGCGCAAGTGGTGCTGTCTCGGTAGTTTATGTGAAAACGGGTGACGCCTCTTCCAATGGCGGCGCGTTAGATATTCCGGTGAATAATGCTTCGACCTGCGACCTGGCAACAGCAAAGCTTCCTCCGTCTGAACTCGCCTGGAAACCGACCTTTGGTGGCAGCTGCGAAGTTTCCCAGACGATTTCGCTTGCGAGCCTGCAGAAGTTCGATACCCTCCTGATTGCGGCTGGTTACAAACAAACTAAAATTTCAAATGAAAGCTTTAGGTATACGATCGAAAAGCCGAATATGGTAGCCTCTACAATCGATAGGGATACCTTGCTGTTTACTTATTCGATGGAAACTTTCGTCGGAACATTCTCCGGCGTAACCGAGCAGATGACGGCTCGCCAAATATTGGCGTATGAATTGAATGAGGTTGCCAAGGCGCATTTGCCGGAAGACCTCTATGCTCTAGGCGAAATTTACGGCAATGCTTTTGAAGTGTCGTCTGTTCCCAGTGCGGTAAATAGTACCTATGTTGCGAACCAACTGAATAAATACGGTTGGAACTTGAAGGAGACGATAAGTTCTACTTATACCGTTGATTATGAAGGTTCTATTGTCTATAACGGCGCTGTGTACACAATGGAACTCACATACTTTGATCTTGATTTAGAAGACCACTATTACATCACAATTGAGAAAAAGTAAGTCTTTTTTCTAAGTTCTACCAGCTAAAACTCGACCATGTATCCGGCTCCCCATAGGAGCCGTTTTGCATCGTGTTCTATGAACCGGTAGGCGGGTACACTAATTTGTGTGTAGAATCCGTACAGGTGCGTCCAAAGTTCGAGTGAAATGTCGGCCTCTTCTTTGTAATTGTAGGGAATCAGGTATAAAGGCTTGTTCGCCTCGTTGAACGCCTTGTGCATTTTGTTGGGTGTTTCGGCGAATTCGTAGCCTCCGCCGACTCCCGCGTCAAAATTAAAGGGAAGGTCTCTGAAAAATGTGTAGAGCAGGCTTCCACGGACACCGCACCAGAATTCGTTCGGTCCCTGATGCCAGCCCATTCCCTGCACGCGCAAGATGACGTTGTCGTAGCCCATTCCACCGATGGCGACAACTGGAGTCTGGTTTCGGATTCCGACGCCCAGGTTGAATCGAAAATGCTCCTGGCGCTCCCGGTCGCCAGCATGGCAGAAAACCACCGCAAAAAGGAAAATCAGTATCGGACGTTGAAAAAAATGGCCGCGTCGCATGGCCTAAATATAGACATTTTGACATTTTATACTCGCAAAAATGTTTTTTTATTCCTATATTGTTTGGCAAATCACGGCTTGGGGTTGACCGGGCCTTAAAAAAGGAAAGAGAAATGAAGTTGAAATCTTTAATCATGGCATGCGCCGCGGCTTGCGCATTTGCCGCACCTGCAATGGCCGAAGGTGGTATGTTCGAAGGGGCTCTCCCCGAAAACTGGACGGCCGACGTGGTCGCCGCCGTTCGTTACAACTGGTACAATTTCAGCAACTGGCAGAAAGACGGAACCTCTAACTATACCTGGCTCGTGACCTATGATGCCGATGTGCAAGGTAAGTGGAAAATCGCCAACTGGCGTAACCTCATCGATATCGACCTCGGTCAGACCTGGACCAAGGGCGTTGGCAAGCGCAAGTCCGCTGACCGCCTCTTCTGGGAATCGATGATCGACTTCAACATGACCGAAGTTCTGAAGCCCTATATCGGTAACCGTTTCGAAACCCAGTTCATGAAGGGGTTCGAATATAGCGAAGACGAAGACGGCAATGAAATCAAGACTCCGATTTCCAGCTTCATGGATCCCGCCTACGAAACTCAGCTGGCAGGTCTTGCTTATATTCCGAATGACAACTTCTCCCAGCGCCTAGGTTTTGCTAACCGCATGACCATTTCTAATGGTTACGGTTACGCCGACGATAAGGATACCGAAAAGTTTGAAAAGTTCCGTGACGAACCCGGTCTCGAATCTATCACCGAAGCCAAGTACGCCTTCTCTGACATCGTGAGCTTTAAGACTCGTCTGTGGGCGTTCTGCAACTTCGAAGGTGTCGAAAAGATCGACGGCCTCTGGGAAAACCTGCTCTCCGTGATGATTGCTCCGCTCATTGAACTCCAGGTCGGCTTTGATATGGCCTACGACTGGGATCTTGACGAAGACGCACAGTACAAGAGCATGGTGCTCTTCGGCCTGACCTGGCGCTGGTTTTAATAAGACCGGACCGGTTAAATTCTGCAGAGTCCTTACTCTGGAACCGGTCCTCTCGCAACCGCCCCTGTTTAATAACAGGGGCTTTGTTGCTCACAGAGACCGCTTGTGCTTTATCTTAAAAGAAAAGTCCCCGTTCAGGGGACTTTTTTTAGATCTAATTATCTAGAGTTACTTTTCTAAATCCGCCTTCATTGCCCTGATGGCGTTTCCGCGGTGGCTGATGCCTTTCTTTTCGGCGAGTTCCATCTGCGCGAAGGTGCGGTCGAATCCGTCGGGAACAAAGAGCGGGTCGTAGCCGAATCCCATGTCGCCTGCGGGCGCAAAGTTGATCTGTCCGCGGCATTCCCCTTCGTAAATCTTCGGTTCGCTCACGGTCCACTTGCCGTCCACCTCGGCGACCTTCTGGTACGAAAGTGCGCAGAAGTAGCGGGCGCTGCGGTTCTTGACTCCTTCCAGCTTTTGCATCAGCTTGTCGTTGTTTGCCTGGTCGTTGCCGTGGTAGCCGCAGTAACGGGCGCTGTAGATACCCGGTTCGCCGTTCAGCGCGAATACCTCAAGGCCGGAATCGTCGGCAAGGACGCTTGCCTCGATGTGCTTTTCGCAAAGCCACTTGGCGACGGTGCTTGACTTGATGATGGCGTTTGCCTCGAAGGAATCACCGTCTTCGACGATGTCGTCTGTAAAGCCGATATCCTTGAGGGTCTTGAATTCCTTGTTCTCAGTTCCGAGAATGTGGGCGAAATCCCTGATTTTTCCGGGGTTGCCTGTTGCGATAACAAATAAGTGCTTCATTTAGTATTTCTCGGGTTTCATCACGATGAGAATCGCGTCGATGACAACGCCGACTCCGCAGAGTCCGCCGGTGCAAAGCCAAAGAATGCCCGTCCAGATTTTACCTTCGTAAAAACGATGAATTCCTAGGTATCCGAGCAAAATGCAAAGGGCGAGGGCAATCCATTTATTGTGTTCACCTTGTGCGGGCATGACAACTCCTTGATGAATTTCTGCGCTAAATATAGAAAATGCACGATGTGGCTGCCTAGGTCTTGAGGGGACGCCAAATTGTTATAATTATCTTATATTTTGAACGATGCATAATTTTAAGACGACTTTTATATTGATTGTGATTGCAACCTTGGGCATGCTGGTTGGGCTGGTGGGACTAGTTCCTTTTTATCCTGTGTCCTGGGCTTCCTCGATAGCGTTTGCGTTGTTTGTTTCGGTTTTGTTGATTCAGCTGTTGACGATCGAAGAGGCTGATTTTGAGTGCGGCCTTCGCAAGAAGCCTGCGCTTGTTTTTGCTGTACTTGGGTTGGTTGTTGCCGTAGTCCTTGTTTCCAGGGATTCGCCGATAGCTTTGCCCTTGGTCGTGATTTCTGCGGCCAAGAATCTTTGCTTCTGGCTTGTAATCTTTGAAATCTATCTGTTCGTAAAGCTGTATACGCCTGCCGCTCCCAAAAGTGCATTGCCTCCGGAACAGGTTAACAGTGGTGCGGGAAAGGCTCGGCATGAAGTCAATGCGGCTGTCAAGAGGCGGGTTTCTCGTCTCACCTTGTCAAAGGCGGAACGGGAGCTTTATTCGCTGACAGGCCTGATGTCGGTAAAGAAGGAAATCCTTTCTTTGAAGAATATGATTGTCGCGCAGAACAAGCGCGTGTCGGCAGGGCTTCCGCCGATTCCGATGTCGTACCATTGCGTGTTTACGGGAAATCCCGGTACAGGAAAGACGACGGTGGCGAGGATCGTGGCGCAGATATACAAGGATCTCGGCGTTCTTGAAAAGGGACACTTGGTTGAATGTGACCGTTCGATGCTGGTGGCGGGTTATGCAGGGCAGACGGCGATTAAGACCAACGAGGTGATTGATAGTGCGCTTGATGGAGTCCTCTTTATTGACGAAGCGTATACACTGGCACGTAGCGATGGTCAGGATTCCTTTGGTCAAGAGGCGATTGATACGTTGCTCAAGAGAATGGAAGATGACCGCGATCGTCTAGTCGTGATTGTGGCTGGCTATACGGAAGAGATGAAACGGTTTATCGATAGCAATCCAGGACTCTCTTCGCGTTTCAGCAGGTATATTGATTTTCCCGATTATAGCGCTTCGGAACTTTTTGAAATTTTCAGGCGTCTTTCCGATAAGCAGAAACTGGAACTTTCGCTTGATTTTGAAAACGCCTTGAAGTCGCAGCTCCAGCGAATTGTCGACAAGGCGGATCCGTCTTTTGGAAACGGCCGCGGAATTCGTAACTTGTACGAAAAGACGTTGGTGAATCAGGCGAATCGTCTGGCGCAGAAAGATTTCAATGTGTCTGATTTGATGAAGCTCTTGCCCGAAGATCTTCCGAATGATTAGAAAGATTCTCGCAAGTCAACCGTAATGCCGATATGCTTTCCGTCTACGAGCGAAAGGTCGCCGCGGGCGTGTAGCTTTTCGCTGCGGTTCAGGGCGAGGCGTCCGCCAAAGCCCACGGAGTAATGCAACTGCCGCTTGAATAGTTCGCTAAAGTATGGGGCCGATTGTAGCGCTTCTCCGAAGATGACTCCGGCGAATCTCCAGAACAGCGGCCTGCGCAATTCGATTTGCCAGATGGCGGCCTGCGTGTCGCTCCAGATTCCCGATTCTACGCCGCGGAATCGCTTGGTCCCGTCGGGGCCTGCGAGGCGACCCAGCGGAACATTGTCACCGCGGCTCTGCCTGGCGTACAATCCCAGCGCAAGCGAAGTTTCCCAGAATAGGGGTGCATAGAATCTTGCATCAATGGTTTCGGTGTGGTAGCTGAAATCACCGCCGAAAAGGACCTGCTCGAAAGAGAGGTAGTATCCCTTGGTCGGCCAGTTGTCATTGTCCTTTTGGTCGAGAATGAATAGGTAACCGCCGCCTAGATAGTAGCCGTCTTGATAACTTTTGGGAATATCATCGCCGAGTTCGTTGTTGCGAGCTTCGCCTTCTAATACAATTCCGTAGCGGAAGGGAATTTCCTTGGGTATGCCGAAGTTCATCTCGAAGGGGATGCGTCCGTAGACGAACGTGCTCTTGTATTCGTCGATGCGTTCAAAATCTCCACGGGCGCCACGTTCAAAAAGCGAGTACTGCCACTTGTTCAGGTTCAACTTGGCGGGAATGTGCAGGTGGTCGTCCAAAAGCCACAGGTTCGGGGCGTACTGGAACTGGAATTGTCCGCGAGTGGTGCCGCGAGCGATAAAGTCCATCGAGGAAATGTTTTCGCCTTCTTGGAACGGCCTGAAAAAGAGAACGAAGACTGCTCCGTACTGGATTTTTGTTTCTTCGGTGTAGGCACCGAAGGGTAGCACCGAATACCGCTGGAAATGTTCCTGCGCAAGGCATGTGCTCGTGAGGCCCGCGAGCAGCGTACAGAGTGCGAAAAATACCTTGAGGGGGTGGATCGACATATGACCGCAATTATATAATAATTTCAGAGAATTGTTTTGCCATGAAAGTGACGTCGCCGTGAGAGCGGTGGAGGTCATCGTCTGTTGTACATGATACAGGGTGTATCATATATGAAAATAAAATATAAAATCTGTGAAAAGTCTTAAAAATTCTTATAAAAATTGAATTTTTGTATCATAAAAAGCTTGACATAACGAAAAAATGAATATATATTTCTGAATGATGAAACCGATTATCGAATATACTGACTTCCGCAAGTTCATGCGAGACTTCTACGAAGAACGCAAGCGCTGCTCCGCGTTTTCGTGGCGTGAGTTCTCGAAAATTGCCGGATTCAGTTCGCCTTCGTACATGAAGGTCGTATGCGATGGCAATAGCAAGTTGAGCCGTATCGGTGTGGAACGCACGGGTGCTGCCATGGGACTTGCCGGTTTCGAAATGGATTATTTCAGGGCGATGGTCAAGTTCGGCCAGGCCGATGTCGAGTCGAAGAAGGTTGCTGCCTACGAAGAGATGCTCTCGATCGCGAAGGTGTACAAGGTTCGCGTCCTAGAAGGGGACCTGTTCGAATTCTACGATACCTGGCGCAATCCTGTGCTCCGCGAACTTGCTCCGCTGATGCCTGGGGCGACTCCGGGCGAACTGGCCAAGATGTGCTATCCTGAAGTTTCCGCCCAGGAAGTCCAGGAGTCTCTCGCATTTTTGACGAAGGCGGGTCTCCTGAAAAAAACGGAAGGAAAACTGGTGCAGTCCGAAACTTCTGTGAAGGGATCGAACGATGCCACGAGACTTGCTATGCGCGGTATGCATCGCATGATGTCGCAGCTTGCGACGCCTGCCTTGGAACTTCCTGTAGAAGAGCGCAATTTCAGTGGCGTTACCATGGGGCTTTCCCGCGAGTCCTATTCCAAGATCGAAAACCTGCTGGATGAGTGCCGTCGCAAGATTATTGCCGTTGCTGCCGAAGAGAAAAATGTCGAACAGGTGTACCGGTTGAATTTGCAGCTTTTCCCGCTGACAAAAAACGTGAAGGAGCGCGAAAATGAAAATGATTAATTTATCTATGCCGATCGCTCTTGTCTCCGTGATCGCGGTCTGTTTTTGCGCAGGTTGTTCCGATTCTCCGAAGCTTACGGGTACCGCCGAAGAAACCAATGAATTTGCCTTTGTGGTGTCTTCAAGTGACGAAGGGGCTTATTCGTCGAGTGACGAGTTGCTTTCCTCCTCTAGCGAAATTTCGTCTTCTAGCGAGCGTTCTTCGTCGAGTAGTTCTTCAAGTAAAGGCGACATGGTTTCTTCGAGTTCTCGATTGGATGATGGCGGGGAAGTAAGCTCTGCCGCAGAATCGTCCAGCTCGATGCTTTCGGAAAGTTCTTCAAGTTCGCAGAAACAGGAGTCTTCTAGCAGTGAAGAAGAATCCTCTAGTAGTGTGGCCGCTCCGCAGGGTGGAACGCAGTCGTCGAGTTCACGTGAAAATCCGAATTCGCTGGAATATTACATCGAAGAACTTGGCCTGAATGTCAATCAGCTATATGAGAATGTTTTGGCCGCTGGGCTGACCGAAGAAAAGGACTCCGATACGGCTCCGGGTCAAGCGATGGCGACGGAGTTTGACGAACCTTGGCCACATCGGTTTGTCAAGGAAAATATCGGTGCTCTGCCGTATTTCTTCCCGGAAGCGGCCGATGAGTACGCGGGTCTAGTTGATTCTATTGAATCCGGATTAGCTGATGGCGGGTGCGGACTGTATATGATGAATGTTTACGGTAATGAAAAGGCGATTGCGTATGTGGTTGCTGACATTACCGCAGATAAGATCGTTGTCATGGATGTTTCTGCGGGAAGTTGCCCAAATTCCGCAGTAAACAAGATCTTCCGTTTTCTCTTCCGGTATTGCGGCGAAATGGAATCCCGCCCCGAAATCGAACATGTTGAAGTCAATTTGAATGTTTCGGAAGGATCATGCCCCGATTTTGATATGGATAGCGAATGGGTGAAGTGATTTTTAACCATAAAGGAGAAGTAATATGAACAAAGTAATCAAAACTATAGGTACGGTCGTGGTGGCCGCTGCGGCTTTTGGCCTGATTGCATGCGATGATAGTTCTTCGTCGCCTGCTGCGCCGAATACGGATACTCAGGAACAGCAAAAGCAGGAACAGGCTCCGTCCAGTTCGGAAACGATGCAACCGCCTGTATCGTCGGAATCGAATCAGCCGCCTGAATCAAGCGAAAACAAAGCGGAAGGGCTTTCTAGTTCTGACGAAACGGTTGCTAGTTCCTCTTCAGAAACGCCGATCAGTTCTTCTGATGTAGAAATCTGCCCCCCAGGTAGCGACTGCGATGGAGACGGCATTCCCGATGGAATCTATAGACCGGACTTGGAACCCTGCGATACGGATACCTTGCTGGAATTCTATGGTCGCCATTACCAGTGTGTCTCAAATAAGTGGGTGTACTTGCCGGCTCCTGTTCCTGGCAAGATTGTAGAAGAAGCGACCGATGTTAGCGCCATGTACCGTGGTGGCCCTGCCGTGGCTCCGCGAGTCGTGAAAGTTCTTAATTCCGATGGCTCCGTTACCTTCCGGCACGACGATGTTCTTGTGAACGACGATTGCATGTTTAATGGAGTTAAGGCCGAATTGAGTAACGATACGTTGTATGCAACACTCCAGTATCCTGGATGCTCGGAAACGGGTGGCTCTATGGGGGTTGCCACGTTTACTTTGAGTGAGGCCTTTGCCGGTGCAAAGTACATCAAGTATGAAGATGGTAGGTACGTCCACGAAATTTATGAAACCGATGAATTGCTGCCTTGTGGAAACACTTCCTCTTGCCAAACATGCGCCGAAGGCTTGGATTGTGGCGGCCGGGTTTTTTAGTAAATCGCGTCAATAGGTCGCTCTGATAGAAACGAAAGCTTCGCTCGGTGCGGGGCTTTTTGTTATATTTGGCTAGAATAAACAAAATTGAAGTGAGTTCATATGGCCGAACAGAATAAAGCAGAAAAATTCGTTTTCTACATGTACAAGATGACCAAGTCCTATCCGCCTAACAAAGAGGTGCTGAAGGACATTTCTTTGAGCTTCTACTATGGCGCAAAGATTGGTATTATCGGCCAGAACGGTGCCGGTAAGTCAACGCTCCTCCGCATTATGGCGGGAATTGACAAGGAATTCCAGGGTGAAGCTTGGATTGAACCTGGCCGCACCGCAGGCTATTTGCCGCAGGAACCGCAGCTTGACCCGAACTTGACCGTCAAGGAAAACGTGATGCAGGCCGTGGCCAAGAAGCAGGCGATTCTTGACCGCTTCAACGAAATTTCCATGAAGTTTGCCGAACCCATGGAAGACGACGAGATGAACAAGCTCCTCGACGAACAGGCAAAGCTTCAGGACATCATCGACGCGCAGGACCTGTGGAGCCTCGACCGCAACATCGAAATTGCAATGGATGCTCTCCGCTGCCCGCCGGGCGACTGGCCGGTGACGAACCTCTCCGGCGGTGAAAAGCGCCGTGTGGCCCTTTGCCGCCTGCTCCTAGAAGAACCGGATTTGTTGCTCCTTGACGAACCGACGAACCACCTGGATGCCGAAACGGTTGCTTGGCTCGAACGCCATCTCCGCGAATACAAGGGCTCCGTGATTCTGGTAACCCATGACCGTTACTTCCTTGACAACGTAACTAACTGGATTCTGGAAATCGACCGCGGCCGCGGCATTCCTTGGGAAGGCAATTACGCCCAGTGGCTTGACCAGAAGCTCGAACGCATGAAGAACGAAGAAAAGGGTGAATCTGACCGTCAGAAGCGCCTCGCTCGCGAACAGGAATGGGTGAAGGCTTCTCCGAAGGCTCGCCAGGCCAAGAGCAAGGCCCGTTTGAAGGCTTACGAAGACTTGCTCGCCGAAGATTCTCGCGAACAGATCAAGGTGGCGCAGATCCACATCGCAAACGGCAAACGCCTTGGCGATATCGTGATTCAGGCGGAACACCTGCAGAAGGCCTTTGGCGACAAGGTGCTGTTCGACGATTTGAACTTCAGCCTGCCGCGTTCGGGTATCGTGGGTATTATCGGTCCGAACGGTGCGGGTAAGACGACTTTGTTCAAGATGATCATGGGCCAGGAAAAGCCCGATGCCGGTACGCTCAAGATTGGCGAAACCGTCGAAATCATCAGCATGGAACAGGGTCGCGAAAGCCTTGACGATTCCAAGACCGTGTGGGAAGAAATTACCGGCGGTAACGACGAGATTATGGTGGGTGACCGCAAGATGAATGGCCGCGCCTACTGCGGTCTATTCAACTTCACCGGTGCTGCCCAGCAGAAAAAGCTGACGGCCCTTTCGGGTGGTGAACGCAACCGCGTGCTCATGGCTAAGAACCTGCAGAAACCGGGCAACGTACTTTTCCTCGACGAACCGACCAACGATCTTGACATCGAAACGTTGCAGGCTCTGGAACAGGCTATCCTCAAGTTCGCGGGCTGTGCTGTGATTATCTCCCATGACCGCTGGTTCCTCGACCGTATCGCAACCCACATCCTCGCTTACGAAGGCGACTCCAAGGTCGTGTGGTTCGAAGGCAACTGGAGCGAATACGAAGCCGATCGCCGCAAGCGCCTCGGTGAAGATGCCGACAACCCGAAGCCCATCAAGTACAAGACGCTCACGCGTCAGTAATATGCTCCACGTCTTTAGACACGAACTTCGCCTGATTTTTAGGGATCCGCGTTTTTGGATTCCCTTCATTATCCCGCCGGTGATTCTCGCGGCGAGTCAGGCGATTGCCGTGTCGCGATACGGTGGGCAGATTATGGAAGGCATGGAAGGCTACATGATGCTCCTGCTTGGTTGCCTCATGGCGCCGATGGGTTCGCCCTTGGCGGGGGATTCCTTTGCGGGGGAGCGCGAGCGCAATTCCCTGGAACTCCTGCAGCTTTCGCCGATTGCGCCTGCAAAACTTTTTTGGGGCAAGCTTCTCGCGATTCTTCCGTTCCCGGTGGTGTTTGCGCTGCTAGCGCAGCTCGGCTATTGGATCTCGCATCCTGAAATTTCGACGATGTCTGCGGCGGCGTCTGTTCTGGGAGCGCTTTCAGCGGTACTTCTGACGACCTCTTTTGCGCTGATTGTCTCGTTGCGGGTAAAGACGGTGCGGGCGGCGACGCACATTACCTTGTTTTTGATCGTGCCGCTCCTCCTGATGGTGCAACTTGGTCACGAAATCTTCTTGAACGGCCTCTTTGTGCCGCTAGCGACGCTTGCCGTATCGATTCTTTTGAGCATTGCGGCGACCTTTGTGAGTATGCGCAAGTTTGTCAGCTTGTAATTTCTCTATTTTTAAATTGTAAAATAAAATTTTGAGAACATTTTAAAATTGGCGTTTTTTTGTAAAATTCGCCTTTTTTGTTGATTTATGTTGAAAAATACGGCGTTGAAAACGCTTTAGATAAAAATTTCTATTGACTTTTGGTTTTTTAGAATATAAATTTTGAGAAGAAATTTGAGAACGTTTTGAACGGTGTTGTTCAGAATCTCAAAATATGGGATGGATGTTATGGAAATGAAAAACGCAAAATGGTCAAAGATGCTCGCTGCGGGTGTTGTGCTCGGGGCAACTCTTGTGACTTCCTCGTTTGCAGTGACTTCGCCGGATTTTCCGATGGCAGGTTTCGCGACACAGAATGGCGGTACCACGGGTGGCAAGGGCTACTCCGAGGTCACGGTCGACAACGTGAACGACCTCAAGAGCTACGCCAAGGCGGGCAACAAGATTATCTACGTGAAGCCGGGTACGTACATGGGTCCGGTGGAAGTCGGTAGCAACGTGACGATTTACGGCTACCAGGGAGCTATTATCGCCCAACCTACGACGGGTAGCGCCATGAAGCTGAGCGGTTCCACTAATGTCATTATCCGTAACCTGAAATTCAAGGGCGTTGGCGCGCACGACGACGATGACGAAGATTGCCTCCAGGTGAATCATGAATCCAAGAATGTGTGGATTGACCATGTGGACGTGTATGACGGTCACGACGGCAATTTGGACATCACCAACGCCTCGGACTACGTGACGATTTCGTGGACCAAGTTCAGCTACACCTCGGCATCGACTGGGCACCAGTTCAGCAACCTGATTGGTAACAGCAAGACAAAGACGAGCGACCGCGGGCACCTGAACGTGACGATTCACCATACATGGTGGGCAGACGGCGTGGTCGAACGCATGCCTCGTGTGCGTTTTGGCAAGGTGCATGTGGCGAACAACCTCTTTGACAGCAAGAATGCAAGCTACTGCGTGCGTGCGGCCATCGAGGCGGATATTCGCATCGAAAGGAACGTGTTCATTGGCGTGCAGAAGGCGCTTGACTTGTACACGAGCGATGGCGCTATCACGGCGGCGCAGATGATCGAAAATTACGAAGAAAACGTGAAGAAACCACAGGCGGGCACGGGCACGGCGTTCAAGCCGAGTTATTCCATGAGCCTTACGGACGTAAGTACGCAGGCGAAGGCTTATGCCCTGCGCGATTCCATCAAGCTCTATGCGGGTGCGACACTCCCTGATCCGGGATCGTCGAGTGTGGTGACTCCGGCAAGCTCAAGTTCGGCAAAATCTAGCAGCAGTGTTGCGTCCAGTTCGTCCGCGAAGTCGAGCTCCAGCGTGGCTCCTGCATCTAGTTCTTCGGCCAAGTCCAGCAGCAGCGTTGCCAAGTCCAGCTCGTCGCAAGGACAGGCGGTTTCGGGAACGGCGACGCTTACGAAGCATGGCTCGGGCAGTGCAAATCAGGAAGTAGCCCAGGGCGCTGCGATTACGGATTTCTACTACACGATTGCAGTGGCGACTGGCGCTACGGTGACTGGGCTTCCGCAGGGTGTGACGGGTACACTCAAGGGGTCTGACTTCTACATTTCGGGAACAGTTGGGTCGAATGTGGCGCCGGGTGCGTACTCGTTTACGGTAACGACTACGGGAGCGACGACGAATGCCTCAAAGAGCGGGACAATTACCGTGGTGGCGAGCGGCACGGCGCCTGCGTCAAGTTCCTCCGCTAGTAAGGACCCTGAGCCTGCCGAAGGGTCAAGCAGTTCTATGGAATTGCCGAACTCTAGTGAATCGGGTACGACAATCCTCTCGCAGGTGGTAGGAGTGCATGCGAACCTTTCTGTCGAAGGTAGAACGGTTGTGGTTCACGGAATCTCGCAAAATACCGCTCCCATTTATCTCTTTGACCAGCAGGGGCGTCTTGTGGCCAAAAGCCTTGCTTCAGAAAATTGCTCCATCGCAGTTCCCCGTGCAGGAACCTACCTCGTGCGTATCGGTCACGAAACCCACCGCATTATCGTGCGGTAATGTAAAACGTAATTCTCTCAATTCTGAAAAAGAGGTGCTCCGGTGGACGCCTCTTTTGCGATTGCATTTCAATTGATTTTTAGTCCTTTAAATAAATGCTTCGCCCGTCGTTCAACATCAGAATGACGGGTAAAGTCGGTGCGACGAAAACGTTGCCGTTAAGTGTTCCGCTTTTCAGAAGCTGGCCGTTGAGGCTGAATGCCTTGTACGGAGCATTGCTCGCGACATCTGCGATTAGGAAGCGGCTGGGGCCGACTCGTGTGAATTGGAGTCCGCGGGCTTGTCTTGAAATCTGCAATGCAGTAATATCCTCGGTGGCGAACTTGTAATCTGGGCAAGTATTCAATGTGTCGAGAAGAATGGTGAATTCTCCGGCAACGGCCGCAAGTGCGAGCGGCATGTCGATCATGTCGACATCTTTTCCTTCGTTTCGTCTTCTTGCTTCGGGTGGATTGAATTCACAGCCGGAGTAACCGAATTCTTTGTTGTAGAACTTTTGGCACAAATTAAATACATGTGTTACGAGGGAATCCGCCTGTTCGGCAGTTCCCTTGAAAACTCCCGCTTTCTGCAAACGCGGAAACTCGTCCTTGTACACGTCTTTGTGCTTCACCGTGAAAAGTGAATCTACTCGTGACTTCTCGTCATCGGAGTAGGTGACTCGAGCCACCTTGACCACCTTCTCGGTGACAATCACGATCATGGTAGAGTCCAGTTCGGACCTGTAAACCCATGCTGTATCGGTGGTAGAGGCGTTCTTTACGGCGGGCTCACGCTGCTCCATCTTGGAAAGGTCCAGGTAGCTGTCCTCGAACAAATAAAGTGCTGTTGTCGGGTACCCCAGGTAGGCATCGGTGCTGCCACCACTGCTCTGATGGTGAGTCACGTTGCATTCCGCCGCCTGTAAATTTGCGACTCCGATGCTAGCGGAAAAAACTCCCGCCCATAGAAATTTTGTGAACTTCATACTCTTTTCTCCTTTTAATCCATCTCTAGAAAATAGTAAAAAAAGAGAGCCGTTTTCGAGCTTGTCAAAAACGAGTGATTTGAGTCATCGGATGCTGCCGTTTTCCAGCTCGTCTCGCAGCATATTTGATGCGGCGGACTTGAAGATGCTCCTCATGAATTCGTCGTAGCCTGGTTCGCCCTTCTTGGGGTGGGGCCGGGGAGTACTGGCAGCAATCTTTTTCTTCAGTTCGAGAATTTCCTTTTCGTCCATATTTGCCTCGTTTTTTGTGGTCCTATTAAATATCGATTGGTTTGCACAAATTGTCAAGAAATCCCTGAAAAAAAACAGGTGCCCACTTGGAGCACCTGTTTTAATTTTGTTGGCTTGTCGCAGAATTACTTCAGTTCCTTCAGAGCCGCTTCGTTTTTGGCAATGATATCTTGCTGCGTAGCAAGCTTCGTCCTTTCGGCGTTCACGACGGCTTCGGGGGCGCCGCTCACGAACTTTTCATTCGAAAGCTTGCGTTCAATCGAAGCGGCGAATGCCTTGGCCTTCTCGATTTCTTTTTCGAGGCGGGCGATTTCTGCAGCCGGGTCGAGGATACCTTCCAGCGGGATGTAGAGTTCGCCACCGGGCACCACGGCGCTGGCGCTGAACTTCGGCTTGGCGGCCTTCACGGCGACACTCAGGTCAGAAAGACCCGAAAGCTCGGTGATGATTGCCATGCAGTCCTTCACGCTGGCTTCCGTCGCGGCATCGTCCACGCTCACCACGGCGTTCAGCTTGGTGGCGGGGCTCACGTTGTAGCGGCCACGCACGCCACGCACGCTTTCCACCACGGCAAATGCCTGGTCGAATGCGGCTTCGATCTTCGCGTCGATGAGCGATTCGTCGGCCTTGGGCCATGCGCGGCTGATCACCATTTCGCTGCCCTGGAACAGGATGCTGTTGAGTTCTTCGGTAATGAACGGCATCACCGGGTGCAACAGGTCGAGCACGTTCTTCAGCACGTAGCTGAGAATTGCCATAGCGTTCTTCTTTTCGGCGGTGAGCGTTTCGCTGTTGATCACGGCCTTCTTAATCTCGAGATAGCTGGAGCAGACGTCGTCCCACACGAAGCGGTACAGGAACCCGGCGAGTTCGGCGAAGTGGTATTCTTCGAGCATGCGGGTGGCGTCCTTGATGGTCGTCTGCAGGCGGCTCAAAATCCACTTGTCTTCGAGTGCGAACAAGCTCTTGTCCATCGGGAGCTCGGCGGCAAGCGCACCGGCCTGTTCGAGCTGCGGGTAAAGGAAGCGGCAGGCGTTCCACAGCTTGTTGCTGAAGTTACGGCCGATTTCGAACTTTTCGCTGGTGTTGATTTCGCGGCCATCCGGCTGCTTTTCCTTCTTCACCGGCAGACGCACGTCCTGGTTGTCGGTGCAAAGGCTTGCCATCACAAAGCGCAGAGCGTCGGTACCGTACTTCTCTTCGATATCCATCGGGTCCACGCCGTTGCCCTTGGACTTGCTCATGGTCTGGCCATTGCCGTCCAAAATCTTCGGGTGGATGTACACCGTGTGGAACGGGACCGTGCCCATGTTTTCCTGGCTGAAGAGCACCATGCGGGCGACCCACAGCGTAATGATGTCGCGGCTAGTCACGAGCACGCTGGTGGGGTAGTAGCGCTTGAGCGTGTCGGTGTTTTCCGGCCAGCCCATCGTGGAGTGCGGCCACAAGCCACTGGAGAACCACGTGTCGAGCACGTCTTCTTCCTGCTTGAGTTCGTGACCCGGAACGGCGTCTTCCTTCAGGTCTTCTTCCTGGCTGCACACCAGGTAGCCGCCGTTTTCGGCCTTGTAGAAGTAGATGTCGTCGCGGCCCGCAAATGCGGCCTTCAGTTCGTCTTCGCTAGCGTCGGTATGCCAGATAGGAATGCGGTGGCCCCACCAGAGCTGACGGCTGATGCACCAGTCGCGCTTTTCGGCGAGCCAGTCGAGATACTTGTTGGCGTAACGTTCGGGGATAATCTTGATTTCGCCCGACTTCACGGCGTTCATCGCGTTTTCGGCGAGCACGTCCATCTTCACGAACCACTGGTCGCTGAGGTACGGCTCGATCACAGTCTTGGAACGGTCGGAGTGACCCACGTCCATTTCGTGGTCTTCCACCTTGATCAAAAGTCCGAGCTCTTCGAGACCAGCCACCACGGCGTCGCGGGCGGCCTGACCCTTGAGTCCCTGGAATTTGCCGGCGTTCTCGTTCAGGCTGCCGTCGTCGTTCATGATGTTGATCATCGGGAGCTTGTGACGCAGGCCCGTCGCATAGTCGTTCGGGTCGTGTGCGGGCGTCACCTTCACGGAACCCGTACCGAAGTCCTTGTCCACCAAGATAGCGTCGGCAATCACCGGGATTTCGCGGTCAACAAAAGGCACCTTGAGCATCTTGCCGATGAACTGCGCGTAGCGTTCGTCGTTGGGGTGCACGGCGAGGGCCGTATCGCCCATAATCGTTTCCGGACGGGTCGTCGAAACGGGGATAAATCCCGAACCGTCGGCCAGAGGATACTTGAACGTCCAGAAGTGGCCCTTCACGTGTTCGTAGTAGATTTCGTCGTCGGCAACGGCGGTCTGAAGCTTGGTATCCCAGTTCACCAGGCGCTTGCCACGGTAAATCAGGCCCTTCTTGAACAGGTTGAAGAAGGCGTGGCGCACGGCCTTCGCGCAGACCGGGTCCAGCGTGAAGCGCTGACGGCTCCAGTCGCAGCTGACGCCGAGGCTCTTGAGCTGCTTGGTGATGCGGGCTTCGTATTCGTCTTTCCATTTCCAGATGCGTTCCACCAGCGCGTCGCGGCCGATGTCGTGGCGGGTCTTGTGTTCGTCTTGGAAAAGGCGCTTTTCGACAACTGCCTGCGTGGCAATGCCCGCGTGGTCCGTACCCGGAATCCACAGCGTGTCGCGGCCCGTCTTACGGCGGTAGCGTACCA
>LVAE01000100.1 GCA_001603905.1 Fibrobacterales bacterium Fibro_02 | reverse complement strand
CTATGATATAGCGATTGAAGGGCAACCGAAAGAGCAGATTTATTATCATCGTTCCATACAAGGTATATATGGATAAAGACTTGGAAAAGCTCATGGAAAAATATAACGTTCCATGCAAAGTCAAGAAAGTCAAAAAGCAAACTTTAGACTTGAATCCTCAAGATAAAGTCATTGACTGCGATTATGTTGACCCGGCTGGTTTTCCCCATTGGGACAAAGATTAAATCTTGAATGTCATAAAGGCCCTTTATGCTAAAGAAATTTCTTTCAGTGTATCTCCTTTTATCTGCTTGTCTTTATGCAACGGATTATGAGTGCATAGAGCTTTATGGAGATTATAGAGTTGTAATTGAAGGGACTAAAAATACAGCGAATCAAGTCAGTACAAAACGTTATTCAAGCTATAAATCCTGCAATCGTGATTTGGAAAATTACCTAAATGGTAAAAAGACTCCTATCGCATACGAGTGCATAGAACTTTATGGGGATTACAGAGTCGTGCTCGAAGGAACTAAAAATCCAGCAAATCAAGTTAGCTCAAAACGCTACTCAAGCTATAAATCCTGCAATCGCGATTTGGATAATTACCTAAATGGTAAAAAGACTCCCGTTGAATATGAGTGCATAGAACTTTACGGGGATTTTAGAGTTGTGCTTGCGGGAACTAAAAATCCGGCAAATCAAGTTAGTTCAAAACGTTATTCAAACTATAAATCCTGCAATCGCGATTTGGATAATTACTTAAATGGCAAAAAGACTCCCGTTGAATACGAGTGCATAGAACTTTATGGAGATTTTAGAGTCGTGCTTGCGGGAACTAAAAATCCGGCAAATCAAGTTAGCTCGAAACGCTACTCAAACTATAAATCCTGCAATCGCGATTTGGATAATTACTTAAATGGCAAAAAGACTCCTGTTGCATACGAGTGCATAGAACTTTATGGGGATTACAGAGTCGTGCACGAAGGAACTAAAAATCCAGCAAATCAAGTTAGCTCATTGCGTTATACCAGCTATGGGTCTTGCAATAAAGCCTTGAATGAATACTTGTCTAAGCAAAGACAATAATCTGCAACTAGAGCTTCTCCAGCTTGCCGTTTTTTATGTAAAAAACCTCTGTTCCGATGGATTTCCACTTTTGGGCGAAGCCTAGATACTTGGACTTCGCCTTTTCTGTTAGGTCGTAAGGGAACGTCAGCGACTCCACGCAATCGACCGTCACATCGCCGTGAAATTGCAGTTCAAGATAGCTGCTGATGTTGTCGCTGCGGAATTTCGTCATGTCGTTCGTCTGCGTTCCCTTCACTGGCAGCTTGCTTTCATACATGTCGTCGTAGGAAACCGCTTTCGGGTCGGTGACGAGACTGGGCTGGTATCTTTCGCTTAGGCTGTCGCCAGCCGTCCATGTGCAGGTCACTTTGTCCTTCTTGAAACGTACCGCGACATTTCCGTATTGGGTGGCGCGGTTGTGCGTCGTCGCCTCACGTAGCTTGTCATGGTCGAGAAGGTTGCCGTACTTTTCGTACTGCGAGATATTGAGCTGGTTCGCCTTTTCCGTTGAACCCAGGTCAAAGAGCTTGTGTGCTGCGGATAGTCTCAAATGGCTCTGCTTGATTGAACCGTCCGCGTTTAGCGACGGGCCGCTATACCCGCCGGAGCTTCCTGTCTCGAAGGTGTTTTTGAAATGGCTGTTGAAAACCTTTTCAAGCAGGTCGTCTTCTATGTGCATCCCCAAGTCGTGCTTCTGGAACAGCTCGCGCATCGTCGCCTCGATTTCTGCGGCGTGTTTCTTTGTCGCCGAGCCGTAGTAATGTCCCTTCTTATATTTCTCGATGGCTGTATCAAGGTGTCCGAGCGTGGGAGGCAACTTGTCGCCCTTGAGGGCGCGAAGGTCGTCGATGCTGATGTTTGTCGAGAACGGGACGCTTGAGCCGGACTTGATGCCAGCCTTGATTTTCTTGAGGCGTTCGAGTCCTTCCTTGTATTCGATTTCCTTCCTTCTCGTTTCCGCTTTCTTGAGCAGTTCCTTGATTTCCGTTTTCGCGGCGTTGTCGCCCTTGGCGATAAGCGCGTCCATTTCGGTCGTGAGCTTCTTGAGGACTGCGGACTTGGGGTGGTTCTTGAGGAATATCTTGATGGAGTCCACGCGGCCAAGTTCCGTTTCCCAGTCGATGAGGCGTTCCACTTCGGCGAGAGCTTTCTTGTAAGCATCCTGTGCCACCTTCCAGCTTGCATACTTCTTGTGTTTTTCAACCCAGTCGATTTCAAATTCCAGGTCGTGCTTTTTGCCAGCGAGCGAGCTGCCCATGCCGTCGAGCTTCTTTCTTACGGATTCGTTGACGGTGATGGCGGTTGAATAGTCGAAGTCCCTTGCCGCCTGGAACGGGTCTGCAAGGTACGTGCAGCCCTTCAATGTGTCCAGACTCGTTTCGAGCTTTCGGGAGAGCTTTTTCATGTCGCTGTACGCCTGTTTGCCGCCCTTCTGCAAGGCTTTTTCCAGTTCGCCCATTTCGGGTAGGCCCTTGATGCCGTTCGCGTCCTGCAAAAGCCTGTGCGCTGTCTGTCGCGTATCGAGCCTTTCCTGCAATTCCTTGCGAATTGCTGCGATTTCCTGCGAAGTCCTGCGGGAATGTCGCTGTTCGGCGGCTTCCTTGAGCCTGCGCCTTGACTTGCGTTCGTCCCAGCGTTTCTGAATGTCCGCGATTTCCTCGGCGCTTCGGACATGGCGCTTTTCTGCCGCCTGTTCCAGCCTTTGACGGCTCAAAAGCTGCATTTGCTCGTTTTTGAGCTGTTGCAGCTGTTTTTCCTGCTCGGCGATAGATTGTTCCACCTTGTGAAGGTTTTCGCCCGTAGAAGCCTCTGTACGCTGTTCTGCGCCCTTTTCCTGTTCGGGACGTTCCTTGACCTCGTATTTTCCGTCGATTTCGGGGTCCCAGGCGACCATGGAGCAGCGGCACTGAAAATCCTCGCCCGGATTTCCGTGGAACATCGAGGGTGCTCTTTCCTTTTCGACCAGGCCGTCGGGCGTTTCCTCGTAATAGACGTTCGGATTGTCCAGGCTACAGATGAGGCCGTTCAGATGCGTGTGCGTTTCCCTGTCGCGACCGTCCAAAGTCGTGAGCCATACATAGTAGCGGATGCCCAGCTGCTTGTACGTCGAAATGCTCGCGGCGGAATTGAGCTTGGCGGTCTCTGTTCTCGCGATGAGTTCTGCGCGGTGTTTCGTTTCGGCGGGGAGTTTGGCGCGGATGGCCGCTTCCAGTTCCCTCTTGTTCCAGCCCTTCATCTTCGCCTCGGTGGCGATACGGGAAATGTCCGCCTTGGCGTCGCTTTCCGCACTGATGCAGAGCTGCAGGAAGTTCTTCTTCCAAGCCTCGAAAATCTCGTCTTTCGCTGGTGGCGGGAAATATGGCTGTCCGACGGTCATTTTGGCGTACTCGCTGAAATTCCAGCC
>LVAE01000099.1 GCA_001603905.1 Fibrobacterales bacterium Fibro_02 | reverse complement strand
CCGACCAGCAGAAAAAGGTGGGCGTGCTCTCCGGCGGCGAGCGCAACCGCGTGCACCTCGCGCGCCTGCTCAAGAGCGGCGGCAACCTGATCCTGCTCGACGAGCCGACCAACGATCTCGACGTCAACTCGATCCGCGCGCTGGAGGAAGGCCTCGAAACCTTCGCCGGCTGCGCCGTGGTCGTGAGCCACGACCGCTGGTTCCTCGACCGCGTGGCCACGCACATCCTCGCCTTCGAAGGCGACAGCTACGTGCACTGGTTCCCCGGCAATTTCACGGCGTACATGGAAGACTACCACCGCCGCAAAGGCCACGACGCCGACCGCCCCCACCGCATCAAGTACCGCAAACTCTCGCGGTAACGCGTGCTTCGCTCGCCTTGCGCGCCGGGCCTGCTCCGGCGCGTCTCTGGCGCCACGTCTGCGCACGAGCCTGCCTGTTAACAGGCTCGACTTGAGCGACGTCCGGTGACTTGCTCGGCCCCGTCAGCCTCCCACGCATCGCCCGATGCGAAGCTCAAAACCTTCACTAGAAAACCATAACCCGATGCCTGCAGCCGTCATAAGGATTCAGGTTATGAAACGCGAGGAGGGTGCATAAGCCTGCTCGACTATGAGAACTTCAACATTGTATAAGTTGATGCGCCAGCGGTATCCGTCGGTTGTTTCACTTGAAGGCTCAACGAAGAATGCGGAGGGCTTTTATTCTCCAGAACTCGCTCGGGTTTGGAATGAGGCCCAAGTGTGCGTAGATAAAGAATATGGAGGTGATTCGATAGAGTCGCTTGCTGTGTTTGCTTTTTATAAGTTGATGCACAGGAAGGCAAAACAGGGAGTAAAGTTCAATACCTTGAACATCGAAAGCATATCGGAAGCTAGTTTTAGACGTGAGATTGAGAAATGTTTAGGGGTTGATGGCTGGGAGGCTGAATATGAGAAGTACAAAAAGGCCAATCAGTCACCAGGGCCCGTTTCAGGGGTAGTCTCCTAAAAGACATTCGGCAAAATGAACCCCCTCCTTCCGCTTGTTGGTACGCTACTTTTCTCCGGTTGCGTTTTTCGATCGCATCCACTCGAAGAACAAATATCAAAATATCGAGGCGATGGCGCTATCCGGGAGACGTCCATTTCTTCGCTATTATTTAGTTCGCCGGGGTTCAGCTTATGCTTTCCGAAATTTGATTCGGTACACGAGTACGCCGCTTCATATCGGATTTCGCACCTGCCGAAAATGGCCGTTATAGGGACAGGCTGATAATGGCTGCTAGGGACAGGCTGATAATGGCTGCGTAAGTGCTTGGAATCGATTGATGCGATCTGGCGTCTTTGGCGGGCGCGCCACGGAGGCACTTGCTTTTGCGAATGTAAAACATAGTATGACGGCATGATTAAAACGGTCTCCAAGATAGGGAATTCGCAGGGCATCATCTTCGACGCGGCGTTGATGGAGCTCGCCCACCTGAAGCAGGGCGACGAGCTCAATCTGGAGGTCCACGAAGGCGGCACGATCACGCTGACGCCGGTGCGCAAGGCGCC
>LVAE01000028.1 GCA_001603905.1 Fibrobacterales bacterium Fibro_02 | reverse complement strand
GTGCCGTTTTCGCGGATGACTTTGAGGTTGTCCGGCTGCGTGAGAGCGCCACCGCCCAAAGAAATAATGTGCGGGGTTTCTTTTTTGGCAAATTCGGCAACGACTTCGCGTTCCATTTCGCGGAACTTGGCTTCGCCTTCCTGTTCAAAGATTTCGCTGATGGTCTTGCCTGCGCGTTCGACGATAACGGCGTCGGTATCCACGTAGGGGCGGTTGAGCCGTTCTGCCAGGGCGCGTCCGGTGCGGGATTTTCCGCTTGCCATGAATCCGGTGAAAAAGATGTGCTTGTTCATATTAGCCCTGCATTCCTTTACGCATAATCTGTGCGAGTTCGTCGTTCGTCTTGTTCTTGGTTTCTTCGGGGAACCATTTTCTAAAGCTTTCGATGCCCTGGTGCACCAGCATTCCTTCGCCGGTCACGAATTTGCAACCCTTGGCCTTTGCCATTTGCAAAAGCTTTGTCATGGGCGGCGTGTACACGATGTCCATCACGGCTTGCGTGGGGTGCAAGGATTCTTCGGTCAGGGGAGACTGGTCTTCGTTTGGAGTCATACCCACGGAGGTTGCGTTGATGATGATTTCGATATCCTTGGATACGACCGGAAATTCATCGAACGTGGTGACTTCGACCTGGGGCGCCTTGCCGTTAAAGAACTGGTTCAGGCTATCGGCGAGCGCTTGGCCTTTTTCGCGGCTGCGGCACACGATGGTGAGCCTGTTCTGCATTTCGACAAGCGTGTAGGCAATCGCCTTGGCGGCACCGCCGTTTCCGAGCAGGGCGACGTTCTTGTTCGAAGGTTCTACGCCCGATTCCTGCAGATTGCGGATGCATCCGTAGGGGTCGGTTGTCGTGCCGCATAAAGTGCCACCGACAACACCGTCTTTCCAGTAGAGCGTATTCACGCTGCCGGTAAACTTCGAAATGTCCGAGAGCTCGTCCACTAGATCCATGACCGGGGTCTTGTACGGAATCGTGACATTTGCCCCGCGGAACTTCATGGCTCTAAAACCCTTGATGGCGTCGGCCAGTTTTTCGGGCTCCGGGGCGTACGGTAAATAGGCCGCATTGAAGCCTAATGCTTCGAAAAGGGCATTGTGCATCAAAGGCGACTTGCTATGACCAACAGGATGACCGAAAATGCAAAGCGTCTCGGTCTTTCCATTCAATTTTAACTGGCTCAAAAAAACCTCTTTTTTTACAATATAAAGATATATAAAATTAATCCTACAACACTACTCTAATTACGCAACTTTTACTAAATTTGGCGCCTATGAATCCGAATGGCGCCATTATTGTTCAGAGTAATATGGAAATTATGGTGGAAGTTGATGCTCCCACCTACGAAGCTGCCCGCGACGCGATTGCCCCTTTCACCGAACTGGTCAAGAGCCCCGAGCATTTGCATACCTACAAGATTAGTCCCCTCAGCCTGTGGAACGCCGCTTCGACGGGCCTTCGTGCACCGGAAGTTTTGGAACGTCTCGAAAGCCAGAGCCGCTTCCCGATTCCTGAAACCGTAGTTACGGAAGTTCAGGATTACATGGACCGTTACGGTCTGTTGCGTCTTAAGAAAGAAGGCGACAAGCTGATTGTCGAATCCGATGACAAGTACATGTTCACCGAAATCTGCCACCTCAAGGAGGTGGAACCGTTCATTCTTCAGTTTATCGACGACTTGCACGCTGAAGTGGACCCGGAACGCCGCGGCCACTTGAAGATGGCCCTCACGAATGCGGGTTTCCCGGTGGAAGACTTGGCCGGTTATACCGTGGGCGATCCGCTTCCGATTCACCTGCGCGAAACGACGGTGGGCGGAAAGCCGTTTGCTCTCCGCGACTACCAGAAGGAAGCTGCCCAGGTGTTCTACGCGAGCGGTTCCGAAAAGGGCGGTTCGGGCGTGATCGTGCTGCCTTGCGGTTCGGGTAAGACCGTGATTGGCCTTGCCACGATGGCTTTGGTACAAACTAAGACTTTGATTTTGACGCCGAACATTTCGGCTAGCCGTCAGTGGATTCGCGAAATTTGCGACAAGACGGACTTGACGCTCGACCAGGTAAAGGAATACTCCGGCGAAGTCAAGGAAATTGGTCCCGTGACGGTGGCGACCTACCAGATTTTGACGCAGCGCAAGCGCGCCAAGAAGGCCGACGAAAAGGCCGATGCCGATATCGACGATTTGACCGAAGAAGAAGTCAAGAAGGAACTCGCGAACTTCCCGCTGTTCAGCCAGGAAAAGTGGGGCCTGATGATTTATGACGAAGTGCACTTGCTGCCGGCTCCGGTGTTCCGCCTGAGTACCGAAATGCAGGCCACTCGCCGCCTGGGCCTTACCGCCACGCTTGTGCGCGAAGACCACAAGGAAACCGAAGTGTTCAGCTTGATTGGCCCCAAGAAGTACGACATTCCGTGGCGTATTCTGGAAGCGCAGGGCTGGATTGCGACTGCCGACTGTAACGAAATTCGCATCCCGATGGAAGCGGAACTCAAGATGAAGTATGCGCTTGCTCCGGTGCGTGAAAAGATTACGCTCGCTTCGACGAACCCCGAGAAGACGGACATCGTGGAACGCCTGCTCAAGTACTTTGACAAGCCTGATGACCGCGTGCTGATTATCGGCCAGTACATCGACCAGCTCGAAGCCCTTTCCGAAGATTTGCAGATTCCGCTGATTACGGGTAAGACGCCGAACAAAGACCGCGAAAAGCTTTATGCCGCCTTCCGTAACGGAACGCAGAAGAACCTGATGGTCTCGAAGGTGGGTAACTTCGCCATCGACTTGCCGGATGCCAACGTGCTGATTCAGATTTCGGGTACCTTCGGTAGCCGTCAGGAAGAAGCACAGCGTCTCGGCCGCGTGCTCCGCCCCAAGAGCGACGGTGGCGCGGCGCATTTCTACAGCATCGTGACGCAGGATTCCAAGGAACAGGAATTCGCCATGAACCGCCAGCTGTTCTTGACCGAACAGGGCTATGCGTACAAGATCATCAAGCGCGGCGATTGGGATATTCTTGCTCGAACTCCCGAAGAACTCGCTGCGCGTAACTAACCTCGTTATAAACTTCGTCTAGCGGCGTTGCAGAAATCCAATCGGCTCAGCAATGCAAGCATATGAATATGCTTGCGCAGCACTCGCCTCATAGATTTTCTCAACCCTCTCGCCGTATTACTTATACGGCTTCGGGGTTTGCGGCCTTGCTATACTCGTTTCTAACTTCGGTTTGTTTTTTTGTTTTTGGAATAAAATTAAAGAAAATGAAAAATCCCGCTCATCGAGCGGGATTTTTTTTCGAGCCACCCAGCAGATTTGAACTGCCGACCTGCTGATTACGAATCAGCTGCTCTACCAGCTGAGCTAGAGTGGCGTGGTAGGCCAAAATTAGTAAATAAGGGTCGTTTTGTCAAGGTCTGCTGACAATACAATAAAATTTTTCTATGATTGGAACACAAAAATTTAACATGGACGTTAAAAATGGCTAACGAATCGAATACCAACAATTCTGAAATTAAGGAATTTTTTGTCGCACACGGCTCCAAGGTCGTTGCAGCCCTCGTGGTGGTGATGGTTATCGTGGTGGGTGTGGTGCAGTTCCGCGACTACCGCAAGGCTTCTGCCGCAGAACAGGCTGAACTCCTCGGTCCTGGCATGACTTATCTGTATGCTGGCGAAAAGGACAGCGCCTTGGTGGAATTCGAATCCAAGATCAATTCCGGTAAGCTGAATGGCGTTGCCTTGGCTAAGGCTGCCCTCTATGCCGGCAACATCAAGTACCAGTCCGGTGACTTTGACGCCGCCGCGGTGTTTTTCCAGAAGAGCCTCGACAACGCCGGTTCCGTGGCCCTGGTCCGTTCGGCCGCCATGCACGGTCTTGCCTCCGTGAAGATTGAAAAGGGCGACTATTCCGCCGCTGCTGGTCTGCTTGAAAAGTATGTGAGCGAATTTGCCAAGCGCACGGGCGACAAGGAAGACCGCTTCCAGAAGGACGAACCGGTGGACGAAGTTCCGATGGTTGCCGACGCCATGTGGAAGCTCACTCTCGTTTACGAACAACTCGGTGCTGCCGACAAGGCCAAGAAGACTGCTGAACGCATCCTCGAAGTCTACGGCGACAACCAGGCCTACGCCGACAAGGCAAAGAAGTTCTTGGCAATCTAATTTCGTTTGCTAGGCGAAAGCTATTTTCCACGCGGCGATATACAGCCCGTAGTAGAATAGCAAGCCGATTCCATCGACTGTAGAAAGTGGCGTTCCCCAGCGGAGCGCCTTTTTGCTTGGAATGAAACCGCAGAAAAGACCTGCGATAAATCCGTAGGCGTGCCCGAGGATATCTGCGTTCTCGCCGAGTCCGAGGAACACGGCGAGCGATGCCGCGCCAGAGAGCGGCGCGAACCTGCGAAGCAGGCCGTGCGTTTCCTTGGGCATTAGGCGGAATTCAATGACGCTTAAGCAGCCGATGGCGGCGAACACGAATGTGGAAAAGCCGAGCGAGCGGAAACTCGTCTGCACCGTTAGGGAAACGCACAGGTTCGCGATTGCTGACGCAATCGCGATGAACGGCGCGAGCCGCAATAGCGGAATGCGGAAGGTGATCATGTTCATCACGATGTACCCGCACAAGAGGTTCGAGGCGAGGTGCCGCATGTCGCCATGCAGGGTCTGCGCCGTGAGTGACCGCCACCATTCACCCTTAAGGACTTTGCTGGCGTCGGATATCCCCGGTGTAGTAAAATTTACTTTATCTGTAAAATCGATAAGTGTGACGATCGTCGGGGCGAGCAGAACCCATAGGGGCTGCAAGCTGAAACTTAGCGGAAGGGGAGGATTCTCTTCCTTGGGCGGATTTTCCTTGCGGTAGAGGGCGAGCTGCAGTCGAGCGCGATCCTCGTGTTCTGGCAGGATGAAAATCTGGAACGGGCCTTCTTCCGAACGGATCAGACGGTGTGAAATCCCTTGCGATAAAAGCACTAGGCTATCGTCGCGAATCTGGCGGAAAGTCCCCTCGGATACACATATCGTTTCGGGGTATTCCGGTTGTTCTTGCGGTTCGTTTGAGGTAGCTTCGCTTGCATTTTGAGTCGGCGTTATGGATTGTACTTGCAACCCTTCTTTCGGAACGTCCGACGGAGAACGCATGTAGCGCGGTCGCAATGGCGACATGAATCGTGGCATGTGTACCTCCTCGGATGGGTTACCCTTAAGATATAAAATTCGCTACTACGCGAGTACCGCCGCCGAGGTCATTGCGAACTTGCCGGTTGCGGTTTCGCATTCGGCTCGCAAGTAGGCGAAGTTGTCGGCATTTACGGAAATGTCGGTTTTAGTGGGGGCGGCGACAAGGCTTTCCATGCAGAGTTCCTCGTGCGGAGCGAGTTTTCCGTTGTTGTGGCGGCGACGCCCGTAGATGCGGATGTAACGGAATGCTCCGCCGAAGTCCTGCGTGTTGCGGGCGTGGAAAGTCACCTTCTTTTCTCCGCGCTCCCACCAGAGGGCAGGTCCGTCGGTAATGTAGCAGTTGTCTCCGGCGAATGCTTCGTTGAGCGAGTTGAGTGTGAGCGGAGAATCTAATTTCACGACCGTTCTAACTTTCCCGAAAACATGTTCGCGGGAATGCCTCAAGGATATCAGCGGCAGGCTGACGGAGGTCGTGTCGTTCAAGTCTCCGTGAGCGTCGTTTCCGCCGATGGGAAGCAGAAAATTCCCCTTGCCGAGTTCCTCGATCCACCAGTCGCGACCGAGCTTGAATCCTTCGTCGCGAATTCCGTTCCAGAACTGGATTCCGCGGATCTTGTGGGATGCATCCAGGTTCAAGTCCTTGTGACTCCAGTAGCCACGACGGAAAACGAACTTTTCAAGGTAGCCCATGGGCTGCATCGGGTGCGCCGCAAAGCAATGCGCCGTCGTCATCTCCAGTAGCTTGGAAATTCTGAAGGTGGGCTTGTTGTCGAGCCAGTTGCGTCCGCAGTCGCCAAGTCCGGGCAGGTAGCCTTCAGGCCCGAGAACGGTCATGTGGACGTTTTCGCCTTTTGAATTGCCTGATGAAACTTCTTCGCCCGCAATCATGAGCGGCATATTTTCTGTCTGCGCATCGTTCAGCTTGCGGATTTCTTCGCGGAGCATATCGAAGCGGGTGAGCGGAGTGTCCGCTTCTTTGGTGTAGTCTTCGGTTGTGTAGGCGAAATCGTAGGCGTGGTCGGTGCAGCTCACAAAGTCGAGGCCTACGGCTTTGGCGGCCTGCTGCAATACGGCGGGCGATGCCCCGTGTTCCACGTGGTCGGCGGAATAATGCGTGTGACAGTGTGTTTCGCCTGCGACAAATCCAGGGGCCTTGGGTGGTTCTTCGGCGAGTACCTGGATTTTCAGGGGTGCTGGCTTTAGTCCGGGAAGATTCCAGCGGCTAAAGCTTCTCTCCTTATCTGCGGTAGGCTCACCATTCTCGTTGATTCGCTTCGCGAAAATCCTACAGTCGATATCATAATTTCCCGCAGGAAGTTTGCCCAGTTTGACGGGATAAAATCCGAACTGTTCCGTGGCGCGAATCTGCAGGTTAACAGTTTTGCTCTCCCTGAAATCTTCTGTGCCCGCAATCGAAATATCAATTTTTTCGATGAGTGTCGGAAAATGATGTGCGTCGCGAACGACAATCCATAGGGTAGGTTCTATGCCGGGTACAAACTGAAAGGGGGCGTCTGTCTGAATTTCGGGCCAGGGCTTGTAGAGCAACGACCAGGGGAGCTTGAACTTGAAATGCGTCTCGGCGTAATGCAACTTTTCGCCAGGAAGAATACTCATTATTCCTCCGGGGATTTTTCTTTTGCCGTCTGTTCCGGCTTACTTGCCGGGGGTTCCGTGGCTGGGGTAGCCGTGGTTTCTGCCTCGCCGCTACCTGTTTCTGTAGCGGTGTCGTTGCTTTCGCTCTTTGCTTCGGTCTTTTCTTCTGCGGCCTTGTCTTCGGACGAGGCTGTAGAGTCTGCCGTGTCAGTTATTTTTTCTGGTGCTGTAGAGGTGCTGTCTAGCGAATCATTTTCCGAATCGTTGTCGTCATCGTCGTCTTCGATAGGCTCAGGTTCGTTCCAAAGTCCAAAGCCGACGCGCACTTGCATGGTGATTCCGCCGATATTCCACTTGGCTTTCTTTTCGGGACCATCAGGAACGATGTCCGAATATCTCTTGTCCGATTCCACCTTGATGCTGCTGTAGCCGACATCGCCGTAAATGTTGAAGTTTTTCCAGTTGGCGATGAGGTAACCGACGCTGATGCCGAAACCCGCTCCCACAGCGGACGATTTCGCTTCCAGCTGTCCCCAGGTGCTGTAAATTTCTGTGCCTGGCAGTACCCAGTACCAACGGACGGCGATACTGAAAAGGCTTTCTCCCGAAAGGGTCATCAGGTTGCGCGGAATGCCGAGACGATATTCTAGAAACAGCGGCATGCCCTGGATGGTGTAGCTGTAGTTATGCGTCCTGTTCTTGCGGTCGGTAAGCACCACCGATTCGTTGTCGTAGATAAAGCTCAAGCCGAGGCTTACGAAGTTGTCGGGGAAAATCTGGTACTGCAGCCCTGCGGAAATCGGGAAACAGAAGTTCACCTTCTGGAAATCCTGCTTGGCGACACTGAGCGATTCGCTTTCGGTCAGGGCGTCTTCCCTAAAATTGTAGTAGAGGGTGTCGATGGCGTTCTGGAAATATTCTCGCTCTGGAAAGTCCAGAAATGAGACGGCGGGTTGGATAAAGATTGACAGCTTGGAACGGTCGCGGGTCGATGTTTCTTCGGCGGCCATGGCGGATGCTGCAAGGAGCACCACAAGGAAAATGTGTAGCAGCTGTTTCGTTTTTGGTTTCCTATTAACGTCTATCACAATACGTCATTCTCGACCCTGGAGTGCGTAGCACGATAGGGGAGGGAATCCAGTACTGGTTCCCGTCCCCCCCTTCGGGGGTCCAGGATGACATTTTAAGGGTTAGTTCTGCATCTGTCGGTCTTCTTTCCAGAACCTCTTCTTCTGAGAATCCTTCTTCATGCGTTTGGCGAAGGCGAGTTCGGACTTGTCGATAGCCTTTTCGCTTTTCTCAATTTTCTTCAGGATATTCTTGTCGTCGGGGGAGGCCTCGTTTCTTGCGATGTTCAGGTACAGCTTGGCGGTTTCGAACTGGTCAAGTTCGTTGTAGGCTTCCGTAATCATGAACAGGGCCTCGGTATGGCGTTTGCTGTTCGGATAGGTTTCCAGAAATTCCTTCAGGTAGATGACGGCAGCCTGGTACTTGTCCATGCGCATATAGAGTCTGGCCGTCTGGAATTCCTTTTCGGCAAGGCGTTCCACCAGCAGGTTGTAGTAGTAGTTCACCGAGTCGCGCAGCGGAGATTCGGGGTAGTTCGACAGGTAACGTTCGAAGTCCCTCATGGCGATCGTCGTGTTGGCTTCGTCGCGGCTCACGCGGAATTCCATGTTGAACGAAGAAATGGCCTTGCGGAATTCGGCGGTCTCGATAAACGGGGAACCGGGGAAGTTCAGGATAAAGCTGCCGTACTCGCCGCGGGCCTCGATCCAGTCTTCCATGTTGAAATAGCTTTCCGCCATCAGGAACTGCGCCTGTTCCATGTAGCCGGTCCCGGCGCAGGTGGCGAGAATTTCTTCGAGCTTGTCGGTTGCACGCCCGTACTTCTCTTTCTTGAAGAGTTCCTCGGCGTTCTCGTAGCGGATTCTGCACCATTCGGTATGTTTCATCTTGGTCTGCCCGCTAGACGAACAACCTATAAAAGCGATTGCAAAGGCCAAAAGATAAAGGAATAGGGGAATCTTTTTGAACAGGTTCATTTTTTTTCTTTGGTTTTAATTCTAATTTTACTCCCGTAAAGTAGAAAATTTTGCAAGTCCAGAAGTAATGATTCTAGTCCGCTATGTGTTGAAAGAGCTTATAGCCCCGTTTTTGGCGGCTCTTTTTGGCATCACCTTCTTGTTCGTGGTGGACTTTCTCGTAAAAATCCTGGACAACGTGCTGTCCAAGGGACTCCCGGCAGAAACGGTGCTCGAAATATTCGCCCTGAACCTCGCGTGGATGCTCTCGCTCTCGATTCCGATGGCGGTGCTGGTGGCAAGCCTCATGGCGTTTGGCCGGCTTTCGGGTGACCAGGAAATTACGGCCTGCAAGGCGGCGGGGGTGTCTCCGCTTTCGCTGATGCGCCCGGTTCTTCTCGTTTCGTTGCTGATTTCTTTGTTGATGGTGATTTTCAACAACTGGGTGCTTCCCGAGGCGAACCACCGTTCCGTGGAACTCATGAATGCCGTGTCGCGCAAGAAACCTCATGTGTTTATCGATGCGGGGCGCCTTATTACGCAGTTCCCCGACGTGCAGCTGTGGGTAAACCGCATCGACCCCGTTTCCGGAACTTTGTACGGAATCCAGATTTTCGAGATGGAGAAGCGCGGTGCCCCCCGTATCGTGTATGCGGATAGCGCCTCCATGGAATATGCGGATAACGGTGCGACCTTGATGCTTAGGCTCCGCAGCGGCGAGACGCATATGACGGATGCGGATAATCCCGAAAACTATTTCCGCATTCGATTCTTCTCGCAGGATCTCGCGATGAAGAATGTCGATGACCGTCTAGAACGCCGTAGCCGCAGTTACCGCAGCGACCGCGAAATGCCGATCGAGATGATGACCGAAGTCGTGGAAGATGCGCGGAAAAAATATGTGGAATACCGCGATGCGGCCCTCGAAAAGCGTCTGGGCTCGCTGGTGGCGTTGCGGAACGATGTCGAAGGTGATTCGATTGTTCCCGAATCGGTCGAGAGCGGCGTGACGCTCGATTCTATCCAGCGCAGGCGGTCGTTGCAACGTCTGCGCGTCCAGGAAATCGCGACCTTCCGTACGACAGAGCGCCTGTACGGTCGAATGGAAGCCGAACTCAAGCGCGAGGCGCAGTATACGGTAGAAATCCAGAAAAAATACAGCACGAGTTTTGCCTGCTTCATCTTTATTCTGATCGGGGCCCCCCTCGGTATCATGGCCCGCAAGGGCGGTATCGGAACGGGTATCCTCTATAGCCTTGCGTTCTTTGTGATTTACTGGATTTGCCTGATTGGTGGCGAAAATATGGCCGACAGGCTCCTGGTGAGCCCCTATCTTGCCATGTGGGCGTCCAATATCATTATCGGTGCGTTCGGCATCTTCATTACGATTGCGATGGTGCGAGACCGTTTCTCGGGCGATTCCAAGTTCTTCAGGGCGGTGCGTGCCGTGGGGCGCTTCTTCAAGAATATCTTCGGCTTTTTGGGGAGAAAATTCGGATGAAGTTTACCCGCTACATGATGTGGAACTTCCTCAAGATGTTCCTGCTGGTGCTGCTGGGCGCAATCCTCATGTTTGCGGTCATCGACTTTGTGGGTAACATTAAGACGTGGCTTGCCCGCGACACCAAGGATGCCATCGATTACTACGTGAGCTATATCCCTTACATGGTGTACCTGATTACGCCGGTCGCCTTGTTCATTGCGGTACTCGCATCTATCGGTAACATGGCGCGTCACTTGGAAACGAGTGCCATGCAGAGTTCGGGACAGAGCCCCCTCAAGACTCTTTTTCCGATCTTTGTCTTTGGAGTCCTTGTTTCGATAGGTTCGTATGAGATGAGCGAACTTTGGCTGCCCGATGCGAACCATAAGCGACTCGAGACCATGGAAACGAATGCGCAGAAAAAGAAGAATCCGCGCATCAAGGAAAAACGCGACTTTACCTTTATCGACAGTGAACGGGCGAGCTGGTTCTTTAGGCATTATTCCGGCGTCAATCGGCTTGGCCGCGACGTGGTTCTCCTATTGCGCGAAGATGGACGCCTTCGGGAACGTTACGACGCAAGGATTGTCCGCTGGGAAGAAATTCCGCCGAAGGATTCCCTGGATTCGATTGCACGGCTCGAAAGTATCGACCCCCCGCCGGGATGCTGGGTATTCGAAAGGGGAAACCGCCGTGAATTCAACAAGGACGGTTCCGTCAAGGTTTACCCGATCAAGCGCGAAAAAATTTGCGACAAGGTCAACACGCATCCGAACGACCTTATCAACGAACGCCAGACCGCCGACGAGATGGATTCCAAGATGGTGAAAGCGCGAATCAGCGTGCTGAAACGTTCCGGTGAAGATACCCACGCCATGGAAACGGCCTTGCAGTTCAAGCGTTCCGCCCATTGGATGAACCTAATTGTTCTGCTCATCGGTGCAGCACTTTGTCACCGCTATAGCCGTTCCGGGGGGCTTTCCCAGAAGTTCGGGGTTGGCCTCTTGATTGTTTTTAGCTATTATATCTTTGAACGAATTGGTTTGAAAATGGGTGAGAACGGTGCGTTGACGCCCTTCTGGGCGGCATGGATCAGCCACTTCATTTATGGAGGCGTTGCCGTGGTCATGTTGTACCGTTCGTTCCGTCTTTAGAAGGTGAAATATGTCGGTTTCTGAAATCTTGTTTGTTGTGGCAGGTTTGTTGCTTGGCCTTTCGTTTCTGAACGGAATGTTCCTGTTCCTGATACCCTTTGCCGTGGTGGCTTTTGTCCTTGCCTGGATGAACCGTCCGCGTCTTGCCGGTCCTGGTGCTTCTACGGCGACTCTTCCGGTGATTACGCTCAAGAACCGTGCTACAGGTACGACTCCTGTGGTCGCTCCCGATCTGCGTTCGGAATTCCGCAACGGTAACGGGATGGCTAATGAACCCGAGGCCGCTCTCAAGGTAAGCCAGGTCTGGGCGCGTGCCAATGCCGATATCAACAGGGCCATGATGGACCTTCTCCTTGCTCTCAAGGGGGTTATTCCGAATGTCAATTCCGCCCTGGTCTTTTCGCAGCGAAACGCCAAGGAATGGGGTGTCCGCAATTATGTGAACGACAAGGAAGTCTCCGTCAATCCTTCTACCGTGATTACAGAAACTTCGGGACTTTTAAGCCAGCTTTTCCGCTCTGGGGTCGACCGTATTCTTGAAGGGGACCTGCCCGGTTGCAAGAGCTTGCAGTATTACGTGGACAATACCCCGATCAAGTCGGTGGTGGCCGTGCCGCTGATTGACCATGGGAGCGGAGTCCGCGTGGGCGCCTTGATTTTGGATTCTGTTTGTCCGAACGCCTTCAACAATTCTACGGCACGTGCTTTGAGCTTTGTGGCCGGATCCATTTCGATGCTCGACTACAAGGGATTCTATTCTGCGCAGAAGCATATCGCCCTGCAGCAGTACAGCGGCCTTTACAACTACTTGCGCAAGTTCTTCAAGACGATGTCGGTGAACGACATCTACAAGGAAATCATCAACTATGTCAAGGCCAATATGGCCTACGATCGCCTGACGATCATGGCGATGGACAAGGATAAGGATGCGGGACATGTCGTCCATTGCGAAGGTGTGGATTCTGACCAGTTCCTCAACAAGCGCTTTACCCTTTCCGACAAGGGCATCTTTGTCCTTTCGATCATGCGCAACCGTCCTATGGAACGTTCCTTCTTGCCGGGCTTCAAGGATTACCTGCCTCGCTTGAACGATTCCGAAAAGAAGAACCTGAACCTGCGGCAGATTTTTGTGATGCCTATTGCGGCTGAACACGATGCGGCTACGGCTGATATCGCTATCTGTCTGGAAAGCAGCAGTTCGCTTCCGTATAACGATCACGAGAAGGAACTGCTCAAGGCGTTTGCAAGTGTCGCCGGTTTTGCCTACGACCGTGCCTGCAAGTTTGAAATGGGCCGTGAACAGGCCATGCGAGACGGCCATACGGGGCTTATCAACAAGAAAACCCTGTTCGAAAAGCTCCGTGCCGAAAAGAGCCGCGCCGATCGCGGCAAGTATAGTATCGGTGTCCTGATGATGGATATCGACCATTTCAAGAGCGTGAATGATACTTACGGTCATCCGATTGGTGACGTGGTCATTAAGGGAATCGCCGATACGATCAGCAAGGAAATTCGTAGCGATATCGACATCGTGGCGCGTTTCGGCGGCGAAGAATTTGTGGTGGGACTTATCGAGACGGATGCCGATGGCATGGTCGAGACTGCGGAACGTATCCGCAAGGCTGTCCAGAAGCTTTCCTTCGATATTCACCAGGCGGAACCCCTGCGCGTGACGGTCAGTATCGGCGCGTTCCTCCTGCAGCCCAATTTCAACGGGGACCTTCAGAAGGCCGTAAACAATGCCGACCAGGCGCTGTACCGTGCCAAGGAAGGGGGCCGTAACCAGGTGGTTCAGTTCCAGACTGCAGAACCCGAACCCGCAGCAGTTTAACTAGGAATGTCATTGCGACCCTTGCTGGGGGTGGCAATCTCTAGGTTCAACCAATTCACTATTTTCGATTATGTTTACTCTTTTCGATTGGATTGTTCTTGCGGCGTACTTGCTGCTGTCTGTATTTATCGGTCTCTGGGTCTCCCGTGGCAACAAGAACCTCAAGGAATACATGCTTGGCGGTGGCTCCATCCCGTGGGTGGCCGTGGGCATCAGCCTTATCGCGACATCGGTGAGTGCGACTACGTTCCTTGGGGCGCCTGCCGATGTGTATGGCGACAACATGACGTTCCTGATGTTCCAGATCGGTGCGCTCATCAGTATCGTGGTCGTCGGCATCGTCTTTATCCCTAGGTTCCGCAGTTCGGGAATCAATAGCGCCTACGAACTTTTTGAGGTGCGTTTTTCCAAGCCGGTCCGTCGGCTCGCTGCTATCTTCTATTGCCTGCACCTGTTGCTCCGCACGGGAATCCTGCTGTTCGCGCCGTCGCTGGTACTTGCGCAGATTCTGCATATCGACCTTAAGCTAGCGATTGTCGTGTCTGCAGCCGTGGCCATTTTCTATACGTGGTTCGGAGGCATCAAAGCGGTTATCTGGACCGACGTGATGCAGTTCTGCGTCTTCTTTGGTGGCGGCGTCCTGGTGCTCCTGGTAATCGCGAATTCCGTAGGTGGCTTTGGTGAAATGGCTGCCCTCGCTTCCGAGGCGGGCAAGACCAAGTGGTGGGATGCGAGCTTCGATATTTCGAATGCCCGAACGCTTGTTTCGGCGGGTTTCGCCTATGCGATCCTTGAAATTGCAATCCGTGGCTGTGACCAGCAGTTCGTGCAGCGTTACTTGAGCTGCAAGGATGTCAAGGCCGCAAACCGTTCGAGCGTCCTTTCGATGGTGCTGGGCTGTGCGGTCTCGATCCTTTTCTACTGGGTAGGTGCTGCGCTCTACGTTTACTACCAGAAAGCTCATGCGGCTCCGCTTCCGGAAGGTCTGGGACAGAACGACGTCTTCCCCTACTTTATCGTTCATGGACTTCCCGCGGGAATCACGGGACTCATCGTGGCGGCGATCTGTGCGGCGGCCATGAGCAGCCTTTCGAGCGCCATTAATTCGCTCGGCAACACGTCTGAACGCGATTTCCTGGGCTGGGACGAAAACGAAGGAATTGGCGGCCTCAAGCGTGCCAAGATCTGGACGGTCGTGTGGGGTGTTCTAGGAATTTTCTTTGCCTTGTTTGCGGCGACGCAGCAGGGGAGCCTGCTCAAGAACGCCCTGTTCTTTACGGGTCTTTTCACGGGACCGCTCCTTGGCATGTTCCTGTTGGCCTTCTTTGCCGATAAGCTGTTTGGAACAGGTGCGAAAAAGCTTCGCGGCTGGGTCGTAATTGTGGCGGTTCTCTGCGGCATGGCAAGCCTTGTACTGGTGCAGGGAATTCCTGCCTTTGGCGTGCCCGCGGTACTTGGCGGAATCTTCAGCTGGCCGTGGATGCCCTTTATCAGCATGACGACGACGGTCGTCGTGGCGCTGCTTGTCAATGCGGTTGTTAATTTATTCAAGAAATAGGAGGAAAGATGTCTAACAAGCTTTTTGTCTTGGTCATTATCCTTATGTTCTTTGTCGCCTTCATTGTTGTGTCGGTGGACAAGGATGAGACTCCTCGCGAAAAATTGGCGCAGATGCTGCCTCTTGGGGACAGGTCGACGCCTACGGTAGAGGTTTCTGCTTCGGAAAGCCGTAAGTACGAGGCGAACGAGTTCGTCACGGTGGCGAGCCTTGAATTGCATGGCAAGGACAAGGAACTTCTTTTCAAGCAGCTGACGAGCCGCCGTGCCTCTATCTTTGAACAAATGAAGAGTCTTGACGTGACGGAAAGCGATATTGAGCAGAACAGTGTCGAAATGCGCAAAGAATGGTCCTACGACAAGGGCACGCGCAGCCTGACGGGCTACGTGGTGAGTCAGCTCTTTGCGATAAGGTCGTCTAACCGCTCTACTGCCGCTGCGGTGATTGCCGCCCTTTCGGCGGAACTCGATGTCGAAATTAACCAGACCACGGCATCGCTTCGGGACAAGGAATCCCTGAAAAAGGAAGCGATCCGCGCCGTGGGCAAGAAGGCTCTCGAAAAGGCGGAAAACTATGCCGAAAGTGTGGGCGGTAAGCTGGGTAAGGTCATTGCGGTCAATGGCGACCAGTATGGCGACGGCGTTTCGTTCAGGGTGCTCGGTGCGAGAAAGGCGATGGACTACGCCAGCGCTGAAGATTTTGCATCTATGTCTTCGGTGGCGGATTCGGTAGAGATTTCTGCGTCTATCCACCTCGTGGCGGAACTGCTCCAATAGCGGGTAGTCAAGACGGCTGTTTTTGTCAAGATATAATTTACGAAAAACTTTTATTTTTCTGTTGACAAAGCTAACTTCTTATTAATTAAGAGGTTAGCTTTTTTCTTTGATTAATTTGTACATAATGCCGTGGAAGCGCCTGGAAAAGATGTTGATAAAATGGGCGGTTTGAAAACTAAAATTTACATAAAAAGCGAATTTTTTCTGAAAAAAACTTTCCAATGTCGCCTACATTTATTATATTGTTTTCCATATCTTGTGCTTCCGTCTTGAAAGAGAACACAAGATATAGTAAAAAAAGAAATTGGAAGAAAAATGTATGTTCGATACGGAATTTGCCCGCAGGGGGCCGATTCCGCCGGATGCAAGGATTGGTAGATGATTGTTTCTGTAAGGAAGCGTGACGGCCGTGAGATGCCGTTCAACATTGAAAAAATCGCCGATGCTATTGTCAAGGCTTTCCGCGCCTCGGGTGAACTTGATGAACAGATCAAGGCCGCCCAAAGTCAGTTGAATTTGTTGGGTAGCGATGACGTGCTTACGAGCACGGCTCTCAAGGTGTCTGCCGATGTGGTGGGCAGGCTCGAATCCGAGGGCAAAACCGTTCCCGAAATCGAAGAAATCCAGGATGCCGTAGAAAAGTCTCTTACCGAAGGTGGCTACGCCGATACCGCCAAGAGCTACATCTTGTACCGTGCCGAACGTACTCGCGTGCGCGAAGTGAATACTCGCCTCATGCATACGCTCCGCGACATTACCTTCAGTTCTGCTAAGGAATCCGACCTCAAGCGTGAAAACGCCAATATCGATGGCGATACTGCTATGGGTACCATGCTTAAGTATGGTTCCGAATCCGCTAAGCATTTCTACACGATGATGATGCTCAAGCCTGAGCACAGCCGTGCCCACATGGAAGGCGATATCCATATCCACGATCTGGATTTCTATTCCCTTACCATGACCTGCTGCCAGATCGACCTCAAGAAGCTTTTCAAGAATGGCTTCAATACCGGTCACGGTCATTTGCGTGAACCCAAGGATATCCGTAGCTACGCCGCTTTGGCCGCTATCGCTATTCAGTCTAACCAGAACGACCAACACGGTGGTCAGTCTATTCCGAATTTTGACTACGCCATGGCCGATGGCGTGCGTATCACTTATCGCAAGGCCTACCTTTCCAATATGGTCAAGGCTCTCATGCTCTTGACTTCCAAGACTGAAGAAGAAGTCCAGCCGGTCGTCAAGAAGCTCCATTCCGAAATGGCCGAAATGGGCATGGTGGCGACGCTCGTGCCGAACGAAAAGTTCCAGGATACCGAAGCCCGTGAACTTTCCAAGACTTATGGCGAAGAAGTGGTGATCAACGCCCAGAAGTTTGCCGAAAAGATGGCTTACGAAGAAACCGACAAGGCGACCTTCCAGGCCATGGAAGCTTTCGTTCATAACCTGAACTCCATGCATAGCCGCGCCGGAGCCCAGACTCCGTTCTCTAGCATCAACTACGGTATGTGCACGGAGCCCGAAGCCCGTATGGTCATGAAGAACTTGCTCCTCACGACCGAAGAAGGCCTCGGCGGTGGTGAAACGGCTATCTTCCCGATTCAGATTTTCCGCGTCAAGGAAGGCATCAACCTGAACCCGGGAGACCCGAACTACGATTTGTTCAAGCTGTCTTGCCGCGTGAGCGCCAAGCGTCTGTTCCCGAACTTCAGCTTCCAGGATGCCCCGTACAACCTGCAGTACTACAAGCCGGGCCACCCTGAAACCGAAATTGCCTACATGGGCTGCCGTACCCGCGTGATCGGTAACCACTACGATCCGTCCCGCGAAATCAGCTTCGGCCGTGGCAACTTGAGCTTTACGTCGATCAACCTTCCGCGTATCGCCATCAAGATGAAGTCCGTGGACCTGTTCTTCAAGGAACTCGACCGTATGCTTCAGCTGGTGAGCGACCAGCTCATGGAACGTTTTGCCGTCCAGAGCCGCCGCAAGGTCAAGAACTTCCCGTTCCTCATGGGACAGGGCGTGTGGATCGATTCCGACAAGCTCGGCTGGGAAGACACCGTGGGTGAAGTTATCAAGCACGGTACGCTTTCGATCGGCTTTATCGGACTTGCCGAAACATTGGTGATGCTCACGGGCAAGCACCACGGCGAATCCGAAGAATCCCAGAAGCTCGGCCTCAAGATTATCGGCCACATGCGCGAATTCTGCGACAAGGAATCCGAACGTCTCGGCCTCAACTTCAGCTTGCTCGCTACGCCTGCCGAAGGCCTTTCCGGTCGTTTCGTGCGTATGGACAAGAAGAAGTTCGGTATTATCCCGGGCGTGACCGACCGCGACTACTACACAAACTCTTTCCATATTCCGGTGTACTACAAGATTTCCGCTTTCAAGAAGATTTCGCTGGAAGCCCCGTACCATGCGCTCACCAACGCAGGCCACATTAGCTATGTGGAACTCGATGGCGACCCGACGCAGAACCTGGAAGCCTTCGAAAAAATCGTGCATCACATGGCGAAGTCCGGTATCGGTTATGGATCCATTAACCACCCGGTCGACCGCGACCCGGTGTGCGGATTCGTGGGTGTCATCGGTGACTGCTGCCCGCGTTGCGGCCGTACCGAAGGTCATGCGATTGCCCCCGAAAAGATCGAGGAACTTCGTAAGCTGTACCCCGGCATGCCCGTATTCAAAGGAATTAGATAATTTTCTAGCAAGGAGAAACAACAATGTCCGAAAAAGAACTGAACAAGTATGGTGAAGGTGTTGGATTCGAACGTATCCGCCGCATCACGGGTTACCTCGTCGGTACCGTCGATCGCTTCAACAACGCCAAGCGTGCAGAAGTGAACGATCGCGTGAAGCACGGCATTTAGTATGGACGAATACCCTCGCTTGCGGATTGCCGGAATCGAACCCGAATCGTTCGTGGACGGTCCCGGAATCCGCATGACAATCTTTACTCAAGGTTGTCACCATAATTGCCCCGGGTGTCAGAACCCGCAGACCCACGATTTTAACGGGGGTCATTATATTGAAATTGAAGAAATCCTCGATATGATCGAGGAAAACCCGTTGCTCGACGGCATCACGTTTAGCGGCGGAGACCCGATGGATCAGGCGGCCGCCTTGATCCCTTTGGCGCGTGAAATCAAGGAACGGGGCATGAACCTGGTGATTTTCACCGGTTACACTTACGAGCGCCTGATGGAGCTGACGCAAGAGCATCCCGAAATGTTCGAACTCCTGACTTTTGCGGACATCCTGATCGACGGCCCGTTCATCTTGGCGAAGCGTTCCTTGGAACTCAAGTTCAGGGGATCGTCTAACCAGCGCATTATCGATGTGCAGGAAAGCCTTTCACAGGGTCATGTGGTGCTTCACCAGATTCAACTGGACGAAATGAAGGCGCACCCCGACCTTTTGGGCTAAATTTTTATTTATTTTTAGAACATGTTTAAACGAATTCTGATTTCGTCTTTTTTGGCGTTGGCGGGGGCTGCTTTTGCCCAGCCGTCTTCGACCGAGCTTGTTTCTTCATCGGCCGAGGTTGTTTCGTCTTCGGCGGAGGTGGTCGCCTCATCGTCGTCTGCGACGGTGGTTGCCGCCTCTTCTGCAGCGGAAGCCCCGAAGGGGCGTGAAGTTCCTGTCCGCTACTGGATTAACGGAGACTCCGTGGAACTCGAGGCTATCTTCGTCAAGATCGAGAATGATACGGTCTACCTGAAGAAGCCGACTGAGGCCGAACAGAAGCATATCGACAAGATTGCCGACGAAGAGGCCCTTGCCCTGCAAGAAAGCAACGGACAGCAGGTTGCGGATTCCCTCGAAGACGAGAACGACGATGTGGATATTAAGAAGGATTCCGCCGACATTATCATGACCGATGCGGTCAAGGACTCCCTCGCAGCCCGTGCGGATACCTCTACAGCGGCTGAAGCCGCTCCCGTAGATGACGGCTCCGGTGACGACCTGGAAACTGCTCTTGCCAAGGAAGACACTCGTTTGAAAAACGAGGAAATCGAGAAGTACGAAAAGGAACTTCGTGAACGCGAAATTCAGGACAGTATCGCCGCCGCAAAGAAAAACCCCTATATCAAGATTTTCAGGTTCGAACTCAAGCGTCTTTACAACATGGAAGACGAAGTGATGATCGACCTCTCGCTTTCGAACTATATCGTGCCCGAAATCAAGGAAGAAATCGAGAAGGATCTTTATCCCCCTGGAAAGGCGAACCTGCTGGTGGTCTCGGAACCGGAAGCCTGCTCGCTGTTCGTGAACGGAATCCCCCTGAAGATTGTCGCTCCCGATACCATCAAGAACATCAAGCCGGGCAAGTATACGATCTCGGTGATGAAGGTCCTGAAGGACGTGGAATGGTGGGGCTCTGCCGTGGTGCGCATCGACGCCGATAGCCTGAACAAGGTGACGATCCCGGTGGTGCGTCCGTCTACCAGGCTTACGCTCAATACGAACCCCGAAGCGGTCGAAGTGTATGTGGGGAAGGAGCCTTCCGTGAACCGCATGCCTGATTACATGACCGATATCGTGGTGGATAACGTGAAGCCGCAGGTCGGCGCTACGGTGTTCTTCAGGAAGGTGGGGTATCGAGATACCTCCGTGACGATGGAAATCAAGCCCTATATGCCGAACCTGGTCTATGTCGACATGACGCCCGTTCTGGAAGATTTGGATTTCATCGAGGACCAGAAGGCCTTTGACAAGGAACGTAGCCAGAGGCGTATCGGTCGCGGACTCCTGTGGAGCTCGATTGTGCCGATTCTTGCGGGCGGAGTCCTATGGTATCTGGCGGAACGCGACTGGAGCGATGCTGCCGACAAGAAGCATGCCTACGAAAAACTTTCTGCGTTTGATAGCGACGATACCCGTAGGATGGTGAAGGATAACCATGAGCTGAATGACAGTGGCGATACCAAGTGCGGCGTGGCGATAGGTCTCGGCGCCCTTGGCCTGGGACTCCTGACCGCCGGTATCATCCTTGCTTTCTAGCCTGATTCGCTAGCGGATTAATTTGTTATGAACAACCTTTTGTGGGTGCTGTGCCTGATTCTTCTGATTGGCATGGCGCCCGTTTTTGCTCATCCGCATGTTTTTGTGGATTCCAAGATCAAGGTCGTTTTCAATGAAAAGGGGCTTGCGGGGATTCATAACCGTTGGGTCTTTGACGAACTCTACAGTACCGCTATGGCGTCTTCGGGGGATGCCGATGGCGATGGCAAGATCTCTGCTACTGAAAATGATTGGTTCTACAAGACGATTATGGCTCCGAATCAGGAGAAGAATTATTTCAATTACGTGTTGCTCGGATCAAAGTTTGTCAAGATTAGTCGGCTGGATAATTTTAAGGCGAGTCTCCAGGGATCGCGTCTGGTTCTTGAGTTCGATGCGAAATTTGAGATTCCCGTAACGGCAGATTATACGATGTTCGTTGTTGTGGTCGCCGATCCGACGAACTATATCCAGATGACGACGGATATGGAAAATGCGGACGTGGATGCCCCCGATGAACTTGATGTGGATTTTTTTGACGACGGGCTGGATGGGCTGGTGCTCTTCAGGTCATTTGTTTTCGCTCCTCAGGGACTTTTCCTAAGATTCAAGAAAAAATAGCATTCTCAAATTTGCTATTTTTGCACACAAAAATGGCGGTTACGCGCCGCTACAAAAGTGGAGAATCTTATGCCTGCAATTCACCTTACTGCAGAAAATTTCGACCAGGCCATTTCTTCTGGCCAGTTGGTCTTTGTTGACTTTTGGGCAACCTGGTGCCGTCCGTGCATGATGATGGGCCCGATCATCGACGAACTTGCCGATGAATACAATGGCCGTGCCGTCATTGCAAAGATCAATGTGGATGATGCTGGCGTTAGCGACATTTGCGGCCGTTTTGGCATCACGAACATTCCTAATATGAAGCTCTTCAAGAATGGTGTCGAAGTGGGTAACGTGGTGGGAGCCGTACCCAAGGCGACCGTGAAGGCTGTCATTGATCGCAACCTGTAATTCAAATGCTTACTAAACGTCTTATAGTCTGTCTCGACGTCCGTGACCGCAAGGTAACGAAGGGCGTCAAGTTTAAGGGTAATATCGACATCGGCGATCCCGTGGAAATGGGCGCGCGCTACAGCGATGATGGTGTCGACGAACTTGTTTTCTACGATATTACGGCCAGTGCTGAAAATCGTCCCTGCGATATGGAGATGATTCGCCAGATTGCCCGTCGCGTTTTTATTCCCTTTGCGGTGGGTGGCGGTATCCGTAACCTCGACGATATGCACGAGGCTCTTTTGGCGGGAGCCGAAAAGGTCAGCGTGAACAGTCTTGCCGTGCTGCATCCCGAAATTATTGCCGAGGGCGCCAAGGCCTTCGGTCGCCAGTGCATTGTGCTTGGCATGGATGCGAAGTTCGTTGGTGTCTCCGAAAAGTTCCCGAGCGGTTACGAAGTGTATATCCGCGGGGGCAGACAGGCGATGGGGCTCGATGCTGTTCAGTGGGCGAAGCGCGCCGAGGAGCTCGGTGTCGGTGAAATCTGCCTGAACTCGATTGATGCTGACGGCGTCAAGGGCGGCTATGAGTTGAATATTACCGACCAGGTAGCGCGTGCGGTACAGGTGCCGGTAATCGCGAGTGGCGGAGCAGGAACGCCTGACCATATCGTGGACCTTTTTGCAAAGACATCTGCGGATGCGGCCCTGGTGGCGTCGATGGTGCATTTCGGCGACTACACGGTGCCTGGAATCAAGGAGGCCATGCGTCGGGCGGGAGTTCCCGTTCGCGAGAAATAATTTTGTGTGGCCGAGTGGCGCCTCGGATGTCGCTCGGCGGGAGTGCCTGAATGAATCCTTCTGTTGCGGTAAAGATTTTTGAAGCGGGCAAACGCGCCGGTGCGGACTTTGTCGAAATTTTTGAAGAGGAAACCCGTAGCTCTACCCTGGGTTTAAAGTCCAGCCAAATTGAGTCGGCGACTGCCGGAACCGAGTACGGCATCGGTATTCGTCTATTGTACGGCACGGAAGTGCTTTACGGTTTTACGAGTGACGACTCCGAAGAGGCTCTGCTGAAATTGGTGCAGACGCTTGCCTTTGGGCGCATCGCGGGGAAGCCTTCTACTGCATTTGAATTTGCACCGCAGAAGCGTGTTGCCGATTACAATGTTGCCGCCTTCAAGGATCCGCGTGTACTGGGACAGGCGGTCAAGCAGGATTTTCTGTTCCGTGCCGATAAGGCTGCCCGTGCCATTTCGGACAAAGTAGTCCAGGTGGGCGCCTCCGTGACGGATTCTTGCACATCGATTACGCTCCTGAACAGCGAAGGTCTGAACATGGCTTTCGACCGAGCCCGTCTCCGTGTGAATGTGACGGTGACGGCTAGCGATGGAACTGAAAGGCTCACGACACATGAAGCTCCGGGTGCCTTGGGCGGTTACGATCTGCTGGAAAATTATTCTCCTGAAGCATTGGCGACGGAATGTGCCGAACGCGTGCTTCGTATGCTTTCTGCCGGTTACATCCAGGGCGGACAGATGCCCGTGGTGATGGGAAACGGCTTTGGCGGTGTCATTTTCCACGAAGCTTGCGGACATCCGCTCGAAACGGAATCGGTCCGTCGCGGAGCAAGCCCCTTCTGCGGAAAGATTGGCGAGGCGATTGGACAGCCCTGCCTCACGGCAATTGACGATGGTACGCTGGACGGCGTATGGGGAAGCCTCAAGTACGATGACGAAGGTACTCCCACACAACGCACGGTGCTGATCGAAAATGGAATCTTGAAGACTTACATGAGTGACCGCGTAGGTGCGGCCGAGGTCGGCATTGCCCGTACGGGTTCCGCCCGTCGCGAAAGCTACAAGTATGCGCCTGTAAGTCGCATGCGCAACACCTTTATCGCTCCGGGTAAGGATTCACTTGATTCGATGATTGCAAGTGTCGATAACGGCCTGTATGCCGCCCGCATGGCGGGCGGTTCGGTGAACCCGGCGACGGGCGAGTTCAACTTCGCCGTCGACGAAGGTTATGTTATCCGTAACGGCAAGATTTGCGAACCGGTTCGCGGCGCAACTCTTATCGGAAAGGGCCACGAGATTATGCCTCGCATCAGCATGGTCGGCTCCGACTGGGAAGTGGCGGCCGGTGTCTGCGGAGCTTCTTCGGGACATATCCCCGTGACAGTCGGACAGCCTACCATCAAGGTGGACCAAATTCTCGTCGGTGGCCGATAAAAGTTGATTAATAAAAAAGAGCCCGACCAAAAGTCGGGCTCAATTTATATTGCAAAAGTTTAAATCGTTTCGACACTCTTGACGTCGGCGCTGTAGTCGACTCCTTCGACATCGAATCCGTTCGTTGCCAAGAAGTCGTGGCGGTAACCTTCGAGGTCGCCTACCTGTGCGAAGTTCTCTTGCGTAATGGTCGCCATGCGCTTGTTCACTTCTTCCTGTACCTTCGGGTCCAGTTCCCAGTCGTCAATGCGGATGAGGTGATTTTCGTCGGTCGGTACGGCCTTGCCCGTGTACAGGCGTTCGCTCATCAGGCGCTCCATCTGCTCGATGCAACCTTCGTGCGAGCCCTGTTCCTTCATCACCTTGAAGAGTACCGAGAGGTACAGCGGGATAATGGGAATCACGGCGCTGGAACGCGTCACCAGTCCCTTGTTCACGGAAACGTAGGCTTCACCCTTCAGGTCTTTTTGCAGTTCGGTGTTCAGCTCGCGGGCGGTCGCTTCGAGGTGCTTCTTGGCGCCGCCGATCGTTCCGTCGCGGTAGATGGCGTGGGAAAGTTTCGGACCGATGTAGGAGTAGGCTACGGTCTTTACGCCTTCGGCAAGCACGCCTGCGGCCTTCAGCTGGTTTACCCAGAGAGCCCAGTCTTCGCCGCCCATCACTTTCACGGTATTCGCGGCTTCTTCTTCGGTGGCGGGTTCTGCGCTGATGGTGCTGATTTTGCCCGTCATGCAGTCGATGGTGGCTCCCGAGAAGGTTTCCCCGATCGGTTTCAGAACGCTGCGGTAAAGGGTGCCGTTGTCCGGGTCTACGCGCACGCCCGAGGCCACGCTGTATACCAGCAGGTCAACCTTGCGGCCCATTTTGTTCAAGGTGTCGATGACGTTCTGGCGCATTTCGTGCGAGAAGGCGTCTCCGTTGAAGGTGACGGATTCAAGGCCTGCTTCTTTAGCAAACTTGTCGAAGGCCATGTTGTTGTACCAGCCCGGCGTTCCCGTTTTCTGGCGCGGTTCGTCAGTGCCTTCTTTTTCGAAAGATACGCCGATGGTGGCGGCGCCGTACCCGAATGCGGCGGTAATGCGGCTGGCAAGCCCGTAGCCGGTGGAGCAACCCAAAACGAGGACCGTTTTCGGAGTGTCCTTGGGTTCGCCGCGCTCGGCCATTTTCTTCTGCACGTAAGCGATCTGGCGCTTTACATCCATAGCGCAGCCCTGCGGGTGGGCGTTGACGCACATATTGCTACGGATCATCGGTTCAATAACCATAAATTTCTTCTTCCTTTATCTTTTCTTTACAAATCGCGCCAAACTTAGAAAATAAGGGGGGTGTTTTGTACCCTTTTGGAGCCTTTTTGCCGAAATCCGTAAGAAAAAAGTAATTTTATAAGTTTTTTAACAATTCGGAGAGGATATTTAATACGTCATCATCTCTGTTGGGCGGATCCAGTAAGACCGAATTCCCGGCGGGCCCAAGTTTCCATATAGGGCAGAATTTCCTCGTAAGGCACCACGATCATCACGCTGCCGTGAGTGTGCTCGCCGATTTCGAAAGAGGAACCGTCAAAACCGACACCGTCCTTCAAGAAAGAAGGCTCCAGCTTGAAATCCACGCCGATGGCATTGGGACGGGCATCGTATTTTTCCGCATATTTGCGAAGAAGCGATACAATCTTTTCCTTATCTTCTGGATTGAATATTGTGGAATCAACCAGCGACCCGTCTTTCTTCGAGAAGGTCCGATGATACTCGTAATTGGATCCTGCGGCGGCACCGGCAGTGTACTCGGCATTCGAAATATAATAAGTCGTCCACAGCTGTGAATTGAACGCGACATCTATACTGTCCTGGCGTTCGTATTTGAGAGTGGCGGCGACTTCCGTCCGGGTGCTGTCATAGTACCAGTCATCGGGATAATTCCTGAGTTCGGATTCAATGGACCGCTTGTATGCTTCCACCTGACGGTAAAGGGCTCTTTTATGAATTTTTTCTAAATGTCTGGCATCAAGGACCGTGTCGGCATCGGTCAAGTCCTCTCCCAACAATCCCTTGATGATTTTCCAGTGGACCCATTTAGGATAAACCTGGAATCTCGGCAACTCCCAGTGCAAGGATACCATGTAAAACCTGCTGCTGTCGCGTTCCGTTCCATAATTGGAGAATTCCATACAGCCTTTCTCTTTTGTGGGGTCGCATTCAATCAATTCGTCGTCATGCATGGCGATTCCCGCCTTGACCCGCTCCAGATCGCTTTTTCCGATCAGGCTGTATTCCGTTTTCATGTCGGTAAGCATGGAATGGATTTTATCCAGCTTCTCTTCCAGAACGGACAAGTCGTTGCAATCTAAAGCCTGCAATGCAACTGTCGGTTCCTTTTTGGGGGCATCTTCCGGTTCTTTGGAACCGCTTTGGAAAAAAGCAAGCGAGCAGGCAACTACCGCGACAACTACCGCGGCAAGGTATGCCGCCGACAAAATCGAACTCACGATTTTCTTTGCCCTGGAGCCTGTCGGGCTCGGCCTGTTCATAATAGCGAGCACGAACGCCACCACGGCAAGCGGAAGCAGGAATAGGTACATTCCGCCCCGTGATACAAGGCCCATGAGAAGGCCGGCCAAGATAAAAAGAGTTTCAAAAATTGCCATATTTTACTCCATTGTAGTGAAAAATATTACACAGAAAAATTAGATAAAAATTACACGCCCCAGTTAAATTGAGCAGACTTAAAATCCTCAACGGAATTCAAGATGCTGATAACACATTTTTTAACATTCTTGGTGTTCGGATATTCGGTTACACCATTTTTCCTAAGCAGGCGAACCACTTCCGTAGACTTCACCAGATTGCTCGTATTCTCTTCCATTAGCGATACAGATTTGTTCATTCCGCCAATTCGACCATCCGTGGTAAAATTAGGCCCGCCAGACATTCCATACTCTATGATTCCGCTAGTGCGATAATAGCTGTAATTGCCATCATAACGATACTGCATACGAATACGCATCGGTACAACAGTCAAATTAGGGTTAACGAACGGCTGAGTGTAGCCATACGAGGTCAGCCTTTCCCCATTAGGCAATTCAGCGTGTTCAAGACTGCATACCATAGGCATTTCGACAGGCTCTTCATCCAACACCATCAAAGCGATGTCTGCATCCAAATCGTAATCAACCATATGAATCTTGTAGCATGTATCATTCTTGATATCGTAATAACACTTATGTTCAAATTCGTCTACAACATGGTATGCAGTTATGAGGTAATCGCTGTTAACGAAGAACCCCGTGCCGTTATGCATATCATCTTCGGCAAAGGCCATGGCGATGAAAGAAAGGATGAGTATGACGAAGTGTTTCATGACGCCTCCGTTGGTTGAGTTCTCTGTATAATTATCGTGGGCAGTTCTGCAAATGTAAAGCCAATCGGTAGAAAAATTCTGTAAATGTCAAAAAAGGGGCTTTCGCCCCCTTTTTTTGTAAATCAGAAAACCTACTGCTGGACATTTTTATTTAAGATCTTTTTTCAAACATGTTCTTGGTGTCGCTTTTAAGATGTGCTTTTTTGTGCATTATTTATAAAATGTCATAAATTGTCGGTGGTAATTTGTTATATTAGTGCACATGGTAGCACTAAACAAAACGAAAGCGAAAAAAGAAATTGAGTTCCTCTGTACCGAATGTGGCAACACCACACCTAAGTGGGCGGGCAAGTGTCCATTCTGCGGGGCGTGGAGTAGCCTCAAGGAGCATGTCGTAGAAAACATCCTCGATGGGGGGCGAGCCTCCCGTGGTCTCGGCGGTCCTGTCCATAAGGTGATTCCGTTGAAGGAGGTTGCTACAGAAGAGACGAGGCGGCTGAGCACCGCCAATACCGAATTTGACAGGGTGCTAGGGGGCGGGCTTGCACCAGGTTCCCTGGTGCTCATCGGTGGCGATCCTGGAATCGGAAAATCCACCCTGGTGCTGTCCACGCTCGCCACCATGACAGCCGCCGGAGTAAGGAGCCTCTATGTGAGCGGCGAAGAAAGCGCGGTGCAGGTCAAGCTGCGCAGCGAGCGCCTGAACGTGGCTGGTTCCGACATGCTTCTGCTTTGCGAGACTAGCCTCGAAAAAATTTTGCAGCAGGCGGCAGAGATCAAGCCGCAGGTGCTCGTCATCGATTCTATCCAGACGGTCTATAAGGAAAATTTATCGGGGACTCCCGGATGTGCCACGCAGCTTCGCGAATGCACGCTCGACCTGATGGTGTTCGCGAAGAATACGGGCTGCATCACGATTCTTATCGGGCATGTCACCAAGGACGGTCAGATCGCAGGGCCTCGCATCCTGGAGCACATGGTCGATACGGTCGTGTATTTCGAGGGCGACCGCAACCATCAGTATCGCCTGATCCGCACCATCAAGAACCGCTTCGGTGCGACGGATGAAATCGGCGTCTTCGAGATGACTTCGCACGGGCTTTCTCCGGTTGAAAATCCGAGCCGGGTCTTTCTGCAGGAGAATGTTCCTCCGACGCCCGGAAGTGTTGTCTGCTGCACGATGGAAGGAACGCGGGCGATGCTTTTCGAGACCCAGGCGCTCGTAAGCCAGACCACCTTTGCGGTACCGCAGCGGGTGGCGGCGGGAATCGACCCGAAGCGGCTCACCATCATCCTTGCGCTGCTTGAAAAGTTCGGCGGGGTAATCGTCGGGGCCTCCGACGTGTTCGTCTCGATTGCCGGCGGGCTGAAGGTCTCCGACACTTCGTCGGATCTCGCCCTCGCGCTCGCTGTTGCGAGCAACCACCTCGCCATTCCGCTCGGCAGGCAGTCCATCGTCATCGGAGAACTCGGACTGTCGGGCGAGGTCCGCTCCGTGAGCCTTTTGGAACAAAGGCTCAAGGAAGCCCGCCGCCTGGGCATGACCGAAGCGGTAGTCCCGGCGGGTGGCCGCCTGCCAGAGAATACCTCGGGCATGAAGGTTGTCCAGGTGCATACCCTCGCCGAAGCCGTAAATTGGCTTGTGGATAAGAAATAGATTTCTGTGAGCCTTTATGAACACTAAAAAAGCCTCGGTTTATCACCGAGGCTCTTCAATTCCGTTTTTGGTTAACGACTATTCGTCGTCATTGTCCATGGACTTTCTTTTCTTGCGCTTCTTCTTCGGCTGGTCTTCTTCGTCTCCGGACTTCTTCTTGCCTTCGACCTTGATGTCGGCGGCCTTTTCACCACGCTTGGTGAAGCCGTACTGACGCGGGTCAAAGCCTGACGGGAACTGGGTCTTGTTGTCGTAGATTACCTTCTTGGCGGTGAATTTCTCGATCTTGGCGCCTTCGAGGTTTGCACCAGAGAAGTCCACGTCTTCCATCTTGGTGTCGGCGTCAATCTTGATGCCCTGCATGTTGGCGTTGGTGAAGTTCACCTTTTCGAGCTTGGCACCGGCAAAGCTTACACCGGCGAGCTGGGCGAGAATGAAGTCGGAACGTTCAATGGTGGAATTCGCGAAGTTGGCCTTGGTGAGGTCAGCTTTGTCGAAGATGTTCTTGCGAACGTAGGCGCCGTCGAACACGGCCTTCAGGAGTTCTGCGTTTTGGAAGGAGTTCTTGCTCACTTCGGTATCGTAGAAGGATGCCTTGGAGAGCTTGGTCTTCACGAAGGAGCTCTTGGAAACGGAGCCCTTGTCGAACACCACGCCCGTGAGGTCCTGGTTGTCGAAGTTCATGTTCTTCAGGGTAGACTGGGCGAACTTGGCCTTCTGGAGCTGGGTCTTGGAAAGATCCACGTCATTGAAGGTGGTCAGGGAAAGGTCTGCTTCCTTGAGGTTCACGTTCTTGAATTCGGCACCGCTGAAGTTGGCCTGGGAAAGACCTGCCTTGGCGAAGTTCACATCAATGAGGTCCACGCCCTTGAAGTTGGCGGCGATCAGGTTACAGGCGGTGAAGTCCGTCTTCACGAGGGTCGTCTTGCGGAGGTCGCTGTTTGCCATCAGGGAACGCGAGAAGTTCGCGTTGGTGAGGTTTGCCTTGTTGAAGTCGGCGGCAGTCAGGTCCACGTCCATCACGGATGCCTGGGTGAGGTCAGCCTTGCTGAAGTCGGTCTGGTCGGACACCTTCATGGCGTCGAGGCGGGCGTTCTTCAGGTTTGCCTTGGGGAACTGGCTATCGAGGAGCGTTGCACGGTAGAGGTTCGCTTCCTGCATATTGGCGCCTTCGAAGGAGGAGCCACGGATGTCGGCACCGCTAATGGTTGCCTTGACGAGGCTTGCATTTTCAAAGCTTGCGTTGCTGATCACCGCATTCTGGAAGGAAACTTCGTTGAGGTTTGCACCCGTGAAATCCGGGTTTTCACCAGTTGCACGGCGGAAGTCGGTCGTATGGGCGACAGCCTTCGCATTCTTGAAGTTGAAATTGTCGATACGCTTGTTACTGAAGGACACGTTCAGGTCCTTGCCGGCCCAGTTGTCCTGAGCAAAAACGTTGAGGGCTAGTGCGCTAATTAGGCACAAACCAAACTTTGATACTCTCTTCATATTCATATACATTCCCTTTTAAGGATAAAACCAAATAACGGATAGCCCTAAAATAACTAAAAAAATTGGCAAATAACAATAAAAAAGAAAAAAACTTTATAAATAAATGCTAATTTGTTCCCCGAAATGGCAAATTTTGCATCAAATCGGTATGATGTGGTGGTTTGCGGGGCCGGTCCAGCCGGTCTTATGGCCGCCTGCACCCTCGGTCGACTGACTGGCGGTGCTAGACGTATTTTACTTTTGGACAAGAAAGAACCGTGGAAGGAGCCGATTTTTTGCGCCGAGGCCGTGTCCAACGACAGGCTGAACGCCCTGTGGCCGGTCGATCCCTCTTTTGTCCGTGGAACGCTTTCTGGTATCTATTTTACTTCTCCCAAGCGTTACCGTGCCGAATTCTACAGCAAGGACTGTGGCCTGATTCTGGATCGTAGACTTTTCCACCATAATCTAGCGGATGGCTGTAGCGCGGCGGGCGTAGAATGCCGCTATGACGCATTGATCAAGAAATTGGAAAGGACTGCCGAAGGCTGGAATGTATCGGTGTCCGTGGCGGGTGGCGAAATCGAGACTCTTTCGGCTTCTGCCGTAATCGATGCATCGGGGCCGAGCTGCAAGCTGACCCGCGGCATCGAGTGCCTGCAGGGAATTGAGTCGGGTGATGCCGACCTGGAACCCGCAATCTTTGCGGTGGCCGAAGGTATAGAGCATAGCAAGGAACATATCGAACTTTTCTTTGGCTCCGAATTTGAATCGGGGTACGGCTGGATTTTCCCGCGAGACGGCAAGGAAGTGAATATCGGCTTTGTGTTGGGCAAAGATGTCAAGCACAAGGTTCCTCTACGCAAGAAACTGCTGGACTTTATCGCCCGTGACTATCCCGAGGCGAAGGTCAAGGCTGTCTATGGCGGAGCAATCGCCTGCACCGGGACTGAAGTTCGCCCCTTTGCTAAGTGCGGTCTCTTTAAGGCGGGCGATGCGGCTAGCTGCGTGAACCCCATCAGCCGTTCGGGAATCGTGGAATCGCTCCTGTGCGGAAAGGTGGTCGCGGAGTCCGTGAAGGAATGGCTTGACGATTCCGGAGCAAATCGCGAAGCAATCGAGGCCAAGACGCTTGACCGCTGGATGGCTGTTCTTGGCAAAAAGCACCTGCAGGTGGCGCGAGCCAAGGCGGGCTTCAACAAGATTAGCGACGCCCAGTTTGATCGTGCGGCCAAGAAGCTTTCAAAGCTTCCGCGCGAAAAGCAGACTTTGTTCAGAATTTTCTTTAATGTGCTGTGGGCCGCACCTTCGCTGATCTGGAAGATGCGTTCCTTCTTGCATTGATGGTGTTTTTATGAGTGAAGTGATGGATTCTCGTTTGAACGAAGTGCGTGAGACGTTTGCAAACTTTGCGGACGAAGACGGCAAGTGGAAGTACCTGCTGGACTTGGCCCGAGCCCACAAGGGAATGGACGCCGCACTCAAGGACGAAAAATTCATTATCCAGGGTTGCGCCTCGACCATGTATCTGGTGCCTAAGTTCGATGGCGAAAAGATTCATTTCGAAATGGATGTCGAAGGCGGTACCACGAATCCGCTCATTAGCCGTGGCCTAGGTGCGCTTGCGCTCAAGGTCTATAACGATATGGCTCCGGCGGACATTCTGGCGGTCGATCCGAAGTTCTTCCAGGATATTGGCTTGAACGTGGGGCTTTCGCCGACGCGTTCGAACGGTTTTGCGAGCCTGGTCAAGCAGATTTATTTATATGCAAGGGTCTTTGCAGCCCTTGCCAAAAAGTAAGTGTAAAAAAGTAGGTAGAAAATGTTCAGTTTCTTGAATGGAAAGAGCCCCTTTGACGAAGCCGAAGAACGCCTGGAAGCAGGCGACACCGTCAACGGAAAACCGAGACTTCCCAGCGGCCCGATCATGGGCTGGCAGGACGGCGTGTTCCTCCTGGTCATTGTCGGCCTGATTGTGGGCGGTTATCAGTATTACCAGCATGTGAAACGCAGCTGCGCCGAAACGTTTGCCCAGTGCGATTCTCTGTATGTCGCCGCGACCGCAGATGCGACGAAGTTTGCCGAAGTGGAAGCCTGCTACGAGTCCACCTGGGACCTGGCTTTCGTGAGCGATACTCTGGAAGTGCTCCGCCAGAACCGCCTCGGCGAAATCGAGGATATGCGCAACGCTCAGAAGGACTTGCTCGCAAATGCAAATGATGCTCTCGACAAGGGCGATACCGCTGCTGCCGCAAAGATCGTGACGGAATACAAGGGTGCCATGCTCCTGTATACCGGCGACAAGAGCGAATGGGACGATATCGTGAAAATTGCGCAGATTCAGGCCGCGAAGGATGCTGCGAAGGCTGTGGCTGCTCCGGCTAATTCCGCTGCCGACTCTAGCGCGGCAAAGTAGTTCTCAGAAACTTAAAACGCAAATTTTATTGCAAATGAAGACGCAAAGCCGTTCCCTAAAGGAACGGCTTTTGTGTATAGCTCCGTTTTTGGGGCGAAGACGTGTTTGTGTCTAGATTTTGTTTCATTTTGGGGCTGTTTTTGAGTGTTTTTTGGCGAAGTGTACCTATAAAAGTGTTGCTTAGGACAATTTATAGGTAAGAAACGGATTGCAAATTGCGCCTGTTTTGAATATATACCTATAAACAGGGGTTATTTGTTTGTTTTATAGGTGCTTAATTGTTTAATTTGTATGCAAGTACAGCGAAAGTTGAAAAAAAATACCTATAAAGAGTCCGTTTTCGATTTGTTTATAGGTACGATTGCAAAGAGCGCTTTTTTTGTTACCTATAAATAAGTTGCTTTATGCCGGCTTATAGGTACACGCCGGCCTTGCTGCAGATACTTGCAGCCCCAATGCCATGGAATTTTAAAGTGTAGTGACTTCGATTTCCCTCTCGGTTTCCGAGAGGATTTTTATTTCAACCTTATGCGTGAGGCCGGGGTCGTTGTCTTCGAGGCGTTCTGGCCATTCAATCAGGCTAATCCCCTTTTCGAGGTAGTCGGGGTCGAGGCCGACCTCGTTCAGGTCGGCGCCGCCGTCTAGGCGGTAAAGGTCGAAGTGGAAAATCGGCGGGTTGTTCGGGTATTCGTGCAGGATGGTATAGGTGGGCGAGCAGACGGATCCCGTGAAACCGAGACCTTTGCAGACCCCGCGACTGATGACCGTCTTGCCTGCGCCCAGGTTGCCGTAAAGAGCTACCTTGTCGCCCGGCTTCAGGCTGCGCCCGAATTCAACCGCCCAGTTGAAAGTTTCTTCTTCGCTATGAAAAAGCACCTTACAGCTTCTCCTTGAACTGTTCGTAGGTGAACTTGTGCAGCAAGTGGAACTTGCCCTGTTCATCGAACTTGCCGATGCTCGGGTGACGCACCCCGTTGAAGAACGTGGTCTTTACCATGGTGTAGTGGATCATATCCGTGAAGATAATCTTGTCGCCCACCTTGAGCGGTTCGTCGAACGAGAAGTCTCCGAGCTGGTCCCCTGCCAAACAGGAATTGCCTGCTAGTTTGTACGTAAACTTCTTTTCGCCCGGCATGCCGGCTCCGATCACTTCGGGGCGGTACGGCATTTCCAGGCAGTCCGGCATGTGTGCGCTAATCGATACGTTCAGGATGGCGATGTCCATTTCGTTATGGACAATGTCTCCGACCGAGGCGACCAGTTCGCCCGTCTGCCAGCCGACAGCTTCGCCCGGTTCCATGATGACGGTCAGGTGCGGGTAGCGGCTATGGAATTCTGTTAGAATACGCACGAGCTCTTCGCGATGGTAATCCTTGCGGGTAATGTGGTGGCCGCCGCCGAAGTTCACCCATTTCATTTGGGGCAGGTACTTGCCGAAATGTTGTTCGAAAGCTTTGAGCACGCCCTCCAGTGCGTCGGCGTCCTGTTCGCAGAGGGCGTGGAAGTGCAGCCCTTCGATGCCGTCCAAGAGTTCCGGTTTGAACTCTGCTTCGGTGACTCCGAGTCTCGAAAACTTGCCGCACGGGTTGTACAGGTCGGTTTCTACGGTCGAGAACTGCGGGTTCACGCGGATTCCTGCGCTTACTCCTGCGGCGAGAGTCTTGTCCTTGAAACGCTGCCACTGGCTAAAGCTGTTGAAGGTGATATGTCCCGCGCAAGACAGGATCTGGTCGATTTCGTCGTCTTCGTAAACGGGGGCGAACACATGGACTTCCTTGCGCATTTCTTCTTTGGCGAGTCTCGCTTCGTTCAGGCTAGAGGCGGTTGCGCCAGCAAGGTATTCCCGGATGATCGGGAAGGAGCGCCAAAAGCTGTAGCCTTTTAACGCACAAATTATTTTTACATTTCCTCGCTTCTGGATATCGTCCAAAATTTCCATATTATGGCGGAGTCTAGCCTCGTCAAGGACGAAACAGGGGGAGGGAACTTGGGTATAATCGAGCTTTTTTTCGAACATAGCCCAAAGATAGCCTTTTTTTACTCTTTTTCCTACTTTTTTTAATATGCTTTAACTACATTTAGGTCGATGAGAGATTTCATGTACAAGCATATTCTTATTTCGTTTTTGTCCCTGGCGTTCGTAGGAATGCCTTTCGCACAGACTGCAGCATCTGCTGCTAAACCCGCTCCTGCAGCACAGACTGCTCCCGCTGCTCAGACCGCGCCTGCCGCTCCGGCCAAGGCCGTGGCTCCGACTCAACCGTCGGCAGCAACTGCAGCTACAGTCAATTCTTCGACATCTCAGGCTCCTGCCAAGGCAGCTCCTCAACAGGCTGCCGCACAACCGGCAAACCTTGCTAAGGTTGAATCTCAGGTGGTTGCCGCTCCCCGCGGTGCGACTGCGACACTTGACGAAATGATCCAGGCGAAGCTCGATTCCATGAACAGGGTTGCCGCTCCGACGGGTCCCCGCAATAGCGACAGTGTCGCCAAGGTTCAGGCCGATAGCGTTCGCAAGCAGATCCAGAGTGGCAAGTACGTCCAGCGCATCCGTTACGACAAGAGCAACTTCGACCACTGGAATATCGATACGGTGCTCCAGAAGAAGATGAAGGAACAGGTCTTTGGCGTGTGGCGCACTCCGATTATCGCTCACGGCCATGCCTTCCGCGATGCAGAACTTCGTTTCGGTGCAAACGATACCCTCGTGGGTATTACCCGCACCTATTCCGATTCGGGCCGCTACCAGATGACCGGTGAATACACCTTCAAGGCTCGCTACCGTTTCGATAGCGAACAGACTCTCGTGAGCCGCGAAGTGTTCAAGGACCGTCAGGTGGTTCGTTGGGACTATATCACGTTCGAGATCAACAAGGATTCCCTGCTCTATAACTTGAACAAGCTGGAATTCCGTGACTTGAACGATAACTGGCTCAATGCCCTGCAGGGCTTTGATAACATTCCTGCCGAAATCTACCTGCGCGACCCGAAGGGCTCCGCCGAGATGAAGCAGGAAGCGGAAAAGAACAAGAAGAAATAAGGCGCTCGTGATCGGAGGACGAAACACGTTTCGAATCCTCGCGGGATTTGCCCTGTTGCTTCTGCTTTCGGCAACGTTCTCTTACTTGACTTTATTTTCAGGGACGGTCGGACTGTCATGGTCCGACGTTTTTGTTGATGACGGTTCCGTGTTGAACCGCATTTTCTGGGATCTCCGCGTGCCCCGACTGGTGGCGGCGGTCCTAGCCGGCATATCACTTGCGGTGTCGGGACTTTCGCTGCAGACCCTTTTCAGGAACCCGCTTGCGGGTCCGTTTGTGCTTGGCATCAGTAGCGGCGCAAGTCTTGGGGTGGCCCTTTCGCTATTGGCCGGATTCAGTTTCGGACATTTCGGGGTGCTTACTTCGGCCGCGGTGGGGGCGTTCGCGGTGACGTTCCTGGTAATGTTTGTGTCGAACCATTTTCGGAGTTCTACGGTGCTTTTGATCGTGGGACTTCTGGTCGGCTACTTTATTGACGCCCTGGTGAACTTGCTGATTGTCGGGAGCGATGCGGAAGCGCTCAAGGTCTTTGTTTCCTGGGGCATGGGAAGCTTTTGTCGTTTGACTTCTGACGGTATTTGGATTTTTGCGTTGGCGGTCATTGTGGGTTGCGTTCTGATTGGTGTTTCAATTCGCTACTTGAACGCAATCCGTATGGGTGAAGATTTTGCGAAAGGCCTGGGCGTAAATGTGCGCCTCTACAAGAACCTGGTCCTGTTCGGGGCGTCGCTTTTGGCGGCTTCGTCGACTGCTTTTTGTGGACCGGTTGCTTTTGTGGGTATCGCCGTTCCGCACTTGGCGTTTATGTTGTTCAAAACGGGGAACCACCGGTTGCTTTTGCCCGGTTCCGCCTTGTGCGGGGTAACCCTTTGCCTTGCGGCAGGGCTGTTCACGATGGTTCCCTTGAATGCAATCTTGAGCCTGGTCGGTGTACCTGTAGTTCTGTTGGTCATTACTCGCGGTAGAGGGGGGCGCGGATGAGCCTGCTTGCCTGCGAGAATCTGGTGTTCGGCTATGCGTCCCGATCTGAAAACAGAGCGGGTCTTGTAAGTGCGTTTGATTTCAACCTAGAGGCGGGTGAAGTGGTCGCCCTGATGGGGGCGAACGGATCGGGCAAGAGCACGTTCCTCAAAACTTTGGCCGGATTTATTCCGCCTCTTGCCGGTACGGTGAGCCTGTGCGAAAAGTCGCAGTGGACTTCCCGCGAGCGGGCGAGGTTAGTGGCGCTTGTCCGTATGGGCCGCATGAACGGAGCCTTTTTTGATCGCATGACGGTTCGGGAATTTGTGGGATTGGGTCGCACGCCCTATGCGGGAGTCTTCGATGGGCATAGTGCCGAGGACGAACGCATCGTTGATGAATCCCTGGAACGGCTCGACCTGAAGGATTTTGCAAACCGCTGGATGTCCGAATTGAGCGATGGCGAATGTAGCCGCGTTTACTTGGCGATGGCGGTGGCGCAGCAGGTGAAGGTGCTGCTGCTCGATGAACCGAATGCGTTCCTGGACATTCCCCGAAGCAGGAAGCTTTTTGTTATGCTGCAGACTCTGGCGAAGGAACGCGGCATGGGAATTCTCGTGTCGACTCATTCCGTGGAATATGCCGAACGGTATTGTGACCGTATTATGGTCATTGAAAATGGCCTCGCGCGTTGCGAGGCTGCCGCTGATGCCCGCGCGAAGGGACTTCTGGACTGGACGGAAAAGTTTTGATACTCCGGTTCCAGGCGACTTAGTATCTGGTAATTTCTTTAATGTCTACGCCAAGGTGATTAAGGCGGTTGTATAGGGCGGTGCGGAAGAGTCCCAGCTTTTGTGCTGCCTCGCGGACAGATCCGTTACATTCGCGTATTTTTTGAATGAGAAATTTCCGTTCCTGCTCCAGTTGCATTTGGCGAAAATTCTCGTAGTCGGAAAGTTCCTTGCCCGTTGCGGACTGGGCGGGGGCAACGGAAATATTCTGCTTGCTGGATGCTTTTGCCGTGGAATCTCCAATTTGGATGTCTTCGGGGCGGAGGGTTCCTGCGCTAGTGAAGCAGAGGGCGCGCTGGATGGCGTTTTCCAGTTCTCGAATATTGCCCGGCCAGTCGTATTCCTGCAGCTTGATTAGGGCTTCGGGGGACAGCGAATAATTTTCGCCTGCCGTTTGGTATGTGTGGATAAAGTAGTTGGCCAGGTCTTCGATGTCTTCCTTGCGTTCGCGGAGTGGCGAAATCTGCACGGGAATCACGTTGAGACGGTAGTAGAGGTCTTCGCGGAAACGTTTTTCGGCAATTTCCTGTTGCAGGTCCCTGTTGGTTGCCGCGATGATGCGGACGTCAATATGCTTGGTCTTGTTCGATCCGAGGGGGCGAATTTCTTTGCTCTGCAGGACTCGCAGAAGCTTGACCTGGGCGTGTAGCGGCATGTCGCCGATTTCGTCGAGGAAGATGGCGCCGCCGTCGGCAGCCTCGAAGAGGCCGATGCGCTCGTTTTGCGCTCCGGTGAATGCCCCGCGGGTATGCCCGAAGAGCTCGCTTTCGAAAAGGTTGTCGGGGATGGCGCTGCAGTTGACCGTGACGAACTTGTCGTAGACGCAGGCGACTGCCTGTGCAATCAGTTCCTTGCCTACGCCCGTTTCTCCTTGGATGAGCACGGGACCCGTATGCACAATCGCTCGTTCGACGGTCTTGCGGAGGTTCTGCATGGCGGGGCTTTTTCCGACCAGGTGGCTCATGCGTTCACGGAAAATCTTACGTGCGTTATGAATTTCCTTGAGTTTCGCGATACGCGACATCAGGTGGAGCTTCAGGGATTCCACCGAGAGGATACTGTCGTAAAGTTTGTTCGAAATCCCACTGAACTGTTCCGGGTTTTCGGCGTAAACGAGAATCAGTGTGTCCGGAGACTTTTCGCGGAAGGTGGTCAGCATTTCTAGGCTAGATTCCGGAAAGGAATCCAGGTCCCAGATGACAAGTGGAATTTGGGGAATCGCGTCTGCTGCAGGAGCATCGTGAAAATAGTCCAACTGATAATCTACCGAAGAAAAGACGTCCTGGATGAACGAGGACGTTGCATTTTCTTTCGCGTATAGATTAAAAGTTGCCATATTTTAGAGCTTTGGTTCGGCAAGCTCACCAACCTTGTTTATAAGGTCCCTGAACTTGCCGAAGGGCCCACTAACTATTTTCCGAGTTCCTTGCTACGGTCGGTGCCTGCAACAACAGCCTTGATGAGCGTGCTGCGGAAGGCGCCTTCTTCGAGGGCGTTGATACCTGCAATGGTGGTACCTGCAGGGGAGCAGACCATGGCGCAGAGGTCGCTGGGGCTCTTGCCAGACTGCTTCACGAGTTCGACGCTACCTTCGATGGTGCCGAGGGCGAGCTTGAGAGCGACATCGCGGGTGAGACCAGCCTTCACGCCACCGCGGGTAAGGCCTTCGATGAATTCAAAGACGTAGGCAGGTGCGCTGCCCGAAAGACCGGTGACGGCATCCATCAGGGATTCTGCAACGCGGCAGGTTACGCCGATGTTGCCGAAAATCTTTTCGGCGATAGCGAGCGTTTCTTCGGTAACGCCATCAGTAGCGAGGCCGACGGAACCCTTGCCGACGGTAAGCGGCAGGTTCGGCATCACGCGGAGAATCTGGTTCTTTTCGCCCAGGACTTCGATGAGGGCCTTGCGGGTCACGCCTGCCATAATGCTCACGAAGGTCTTCGTGGCCTTTTCGGCTGCTGCTGCGGCCTTCCATTCGGCGGCGACCAGCTTGAAAATCTGCGGCTTCACGCAAAGGAAGGTGACATCGGCCTTGTTGATGCCTTCGGCGAAGCTTGCCACACGCACGCAACCGAGAGCGGTCACTTCGGCGGCAGCCTTATCGGAGGGGTCGAAGAAGAAAATGGTAGAAGGGTTGGTGCCGGCCTTCAAAAGTCCGCGGAGAATTGCTCCGCCCATGTTTCCGGTACCTGCGAAAAAGATTTTTTCAGACATGTTCAATTCCTTATGGTTTTGCCTTGCTTAAGAATTCCAGCAATTCGCCGTTGCTCTTATACTGGTTCATTAACTTGATAAGCTTGTCCATGATGCCGTTTTCGGTGTCGTTCTGCATACCCTTGCGGAAATTCCAGATGACATCGCGTTCTTTCATGGTTTGCAGAAGTTCCTCTTTACGGGTGCCCGACTTGAAGACGTCAATGGCGGGCCAGGTGCGCTTTTCGGCGAGACGGCGGTCAAGCACGAGTTCCATGTTGCCTGTTCCCTTGAATTCTTCAAAGATCACTTCGTCCATGCGGCTGCCCGTTTCGATGAGGGCCGTACCGATAATGGTGAGAGAGCCGTTTTTCTGGAGGATTTCAAAGGCGGGCTGACCTGTAGCGGTGTAGATGGTGGATCCGTCTTCCTTCTTCAGAGGTTGTCCTAGTTTGTCAGCAATCTTACGTGCGGCACCGAAGAACTTTTTCGGGAACTGCATGGCGTTTGCATCCACACCACCCGAAAGGATCTTTCCGGAATGGGGAATCACCACGTTGTTTGCACGGGCAAAACGGGTGATGGAGTCCAGCAGGACTACGACATCCTTCTGCTGTTCCACCAGACGCTTCGACTTCTCGAGCACCATGGTGGCGACACGGGCGTGGTGGTCTGGCGGTTCGTCGAAGGTTGATGCGACGACTTCTGCCTTGAGCGCAGGGTTGTTTTCGACGAGCTTACCGACGATGGAGCGCATTTCGGTCACTTCTTCGGGGCGTTCGTCAATCAGAAGCACCATAATGATGATTTCAGGATGGTTCGCGGCGATTGCCTGAACCATATTCTGCAAAAGAACGGTCTTACCGGTACGGGGAGGAGCGAGAATGATACTGCGCTGTCCCTTACCGATGGGGGAGAACAGGTCCATCACGCGGGTCGTGAGTTCATCCGATTTCCATTCCAGCTTGATCTTTTCGTTGGGATGAATCGGGGTGAGGTATTCAAAGGCGACGCGGCGCTTGATCTTTTCGGGATCTTCAAAATTTACTTTGTCTACACGGCGCAGCGCGTAGTACTTGTCCTGTTGGTCGCGGGGCGGACGGGCGAGACCTGCAACCGTATCGCCGACCTTCAGGCCGAGCTTGCGAATCAGGTTCTGGCTCACGTAGACGTCATCGGGGCCCTGCTGGTAGTTGAATTCGGTATTGCGCAGGAATCCGTGACCCTGCGGGGTGATTTCCAAGAGACCTTCGGCATAAACAATGTTGTTCTCGTTTTCGAGGCTTTGGAGCAGGAGACCCAGGGATTGCTTGCGGTAGCGCCTAAAGTCGAGGTTTTCCTTTTGAGAGGCGAGTTCCTGCAAGTCACTCATGGTCATCTTGCGGTACTTGCTCCAGCATTCGCGGGCCTTGTTCCAGGCTTCGGAGTCCGGTTCGGGGAGCGGAGTCGTGTCTTCTTCTTCCGGCTGGAATCTCTGGTTCTGGCGGTTGTTCTTGTCAAAGCGGCGGTTGTTCTTGTTATTGAACTTGTCGAAGCGGCGGTTCTGCTGGTTCTGGAACTTCTGCTGTCCGTTTCCCTGGTCGCCCTGGTTAGCCTCGGATGCTTCGCCCTGGTTTTCGGCGGCGCCGTTGTTCTGGCCTTCTCCTTGGCCTTCGCCCTGATTTTCTGCAGGTGTGTTGACCTGGTTTTCGACGGGGGCGTTCTGGAAATTGCTTTCGAAGGAAGGAATTTCGTTGAAACTTGCGCTCTCTGTCGTGGCGGGTTCTACGGGAGCATTTTCCGTAATAACCTTGTCTTCATTCGGAATGATCGTTTCTTGTTCAGGAATCTTCTTGTTTTTCTTCGGCTTCTTTTCGTCGTTGCCGTTTTCTGCCTTGGCGGCCTTGGATGATGTCCTGCCGCGTTTCGGCTTTGCAGATTCAATCGGTGCGTTATCAATATCGCCTTTCACTTCGGCCGGAACCTCGATGCCAGTTGCTTCTTGGTCGGCAAGATGTGTGTCTTTAAGATTCTTTTTTGTTGGAGCCACGATAGTGTCCTATAGGTTTAATACAATAATGAATGATTTTGTACGGATGATATATATAATGAAATTTGCCCAAAATTGAATTTCTAGAAATGACTAGAATGGGCTCAAGTTGTTCTACATTGCGTAGCAGGATACAAGATAATTAAAAAAAGGCATTTTGTCATAAGAATCTCCCTTTTTTTCATAAAAATTTTTTTTTGCGCAAGATTTGGGTCTCTTTTCGCGTTTTTGATAGTTGAAAAGCTCTTTTTTGACAGAAAAGTGAAAATTTGAATATCTATATTTGAGTCGTGGATTCTTTAGAAAGAGTTTTCATAGCCCTGGGCAGTAACCTACCTGACCGTTCCAAGCATCTTGGTGAAGGCCGTGATATGCTTCGTCGGATTTCGGCGGGTGGCTGGATGGAAAGCCCCATTTACGAAACACCTCCGGTGGGACCGGCAGGTCAAGGGCCCTATTTTAACCAGGTCGTCAGTTTCTGGTATTCGGGAAACTCTACCAAGTTGCTCCATTACCTGAAAGGTTCCGAATTTATTCTGGGGCGTAAGCCGCGCGGCCATTGGAATTCACGCGAAATTGATTTGGACTTGCTTTATTTTGGTAAGGAAGTTCGGCAAGGGCGTCCCAACCTGCCTCATCCCCAGATTGTTTGCCGTCAGTTCGTACTTGTTCCGTTGAACGACATTGCCCCTGATTGGGAAGATCCGCAGACGGGACTTAAGGTCAAGGAACTGCTGTCCAACCTGCTGCAAAAAGAAGAAAAGATTCCGTTCCGCGTCGTAACCTCGGAGGAACCCTGATATGCTGAGAGAAAAGGGCGTTCATTTTTTGGCCATCGAAGGCGCTATCGGCGTGGGGAAGACTTCCCTTGCCAAGATTATCGCCGAGCGCTGGAATGCGATGTTCATCGAGGAAAATTTCGAGGAAAACCCGTTCCTTGAAAAGTTCTACCAGAACAAGCAGGCCTATGCCTTCCAGACGCAGCTCTTTTTCTTGCTCGACCGCCTCAAGCAGTTGCAGCACTCCGCCTTGCAGAGCGACTTGTTCCATGATCTCTTGGTGAGTGACTTTACTTACGACAAAGACCAGATATTTGCGGCCCAGAACCTGTCCGAAAGTGAATATGCCATGTACGACCAGGTGGCGAAGGCCTTGAACCACGATATTCCGAGACCGGATCTGGTGGTCTACTTGCAGGCTTCGGTCCCGACCCTGCTGAAGCGTATTCACGGCCGTGGACGCGCCATGGAAAAGACCATCGAAGGTTCTTACTTGAGTGGCCTCATGGATCGCTTTGACCGCCATTTTTGGAATTATCCCTATGCGCCGGTGTTGATCATCAATACCGACAATATTGATTTTGTACACAACGAAAACCACCTGCAACTGGTGCTGGATGCGATTGCGTCCTGCCCCAAGCAGACGACTTACTTTGTTCCAGAAGGTAAATAATGCAAATCGTTACGACTGTTGATTCCCTACGTCAAATCCTCAAACCGCTTTCTAAGGAAGGCAAGGTGATCGGGCTTGTTCCCACGATGGGTGCCCTGCACGATGGCCATGGGGCCCTTATCAAGGAATCTGTCAAGGATTGCGACGTCACGGTGGTGAGCGTTTTCCTGAACCCGATCCAGTTCGGCAAGAACGAGGATTTGGACAAGTACCCGAAGCGCCTGGAAGCGGATGCCAAGTTCGCCGGTTCTCTCGGAGCCGACTATGTGTTCGCCCCGAGCGTGCAGGAGATGTATCCTGATGGTGACCCGCTGACGCTTGTTCGCGATGAGACCTTGGAGAGCCTGTATTGTGGCGCGTACCGTCCGGGCCATTTCCGCGGCGTGCTCACGGTGGTGTCCAAGCTGTTCCTGATTTCGGGCTGTAACCACGCCTACTTTGGCGAAAAGGATTACCAGCAGGTATTCCTGATCGAACGCATGGTGAAGGACCTGAATTTTGATCTGCAGATTCACCGCGTGAAGCTGGTGCGCGAAGAGTCCGGTCTTGCACTTTCTAGCCGCAACGAATACTTGAGCGAAGACGAACGTAGCCGTGCCCTGGGCATTTATGAAGGCTTGAAGCAGGCGAAGGTCGCCTACGAGGCGGGTGAACGCAGCGTCTCCAAGATTCGTGATATCGTGCTGAAGTCTATCCTTGCCGCTCGCGGCATCGTACAGTTCGTGGAAGTTGTCAACCAGAAGGACTTGCAGAAGTTCTCCGGGATGCTCGCTCCCGAAGACAAGGTGGTTATCTTGGTGGCCGCCTTCTTCGGAAAGACTCGCCTGATCGACAATATCGAGCTGAATTAGAACTTAGTCCGCTACGCTCTTAGATCATAGATCTAAGAGCTAAGTTCTAAGCACTATCAACTATTTCTCAGTTGCGGTGAACACGCCGTCCCATACCTCGCCTTCTGCAACAGGCGGGGTTATTTTGTATGCTTCGCAGCGTTTGATGTAGATGTGCGACGGAGTCGTCTTGCTGCCCGGATCGCGGTCGGGGTGATGCGGCTCGATTTCGAGGCATTGCTTGAAAAGTTCGATGGCATCATCCCATTGCATGTTCAGGTAACAGGCGCGGGCCTTTTCCCAAATGCCTACTAGTTCAGTGAGAGTAGACTCGTTTTCGCAGCCGGTCTTGTTCAGGAGCTCGAAGGTCTTTACCGGCTGGCTCTTGCCTATCACGCGGATGGTGTCGAGAGAACGGTAGATGAACCGTCCCGGTTCCAGGTGCTTTTGCGTATCTTCGCTAATTTGGATGTAGGCGCCGTACTGCTTGGCCGCACTTTCGAGACGTGCGGCGAGGTTCACGGCGTCGCCCATCATAGTGTAGTTCTTACGCATGGTGGAACCCATGTTTCCTGTCACGATGTCGCCCGAGTTGATACCGATGCGCATGTGCATGTCGTGAACGACTTTCGGCCACTTGTTGCCTTCGCTTGCCCATTTTTTACGGAGGTCCAGCAGCTTGTTCTGCATATCTACAGCGGAATCGCAGGCACTCTGGGCGTGGTTCGGCAGCGGCATTGGTGCGCCGAAGAATGCGATGATGGCGTCACCTTCGTACTTGTCGAGCGTTCCCTTGTTCGCAAGCAGGGTGTCGGTCATGGCGGTCAAATATTCGTTCAACAGTTCAACCAGCTTACTCGGGTCGCCAATTTTTTCGGAGAAAGTCGAGAAACTGGCGATGTCGGTAAAGTAAGCGGTAATGTTCGATTTTTCGCCACCCAGGGTAGGCATAATTTCGTTGTCCACCATGGCGTCGATCAGTTCCGGAGAAATGTACTGCTTGAACGCGTTGTTGATGAAGCTCTTTTCCTTGTTTTCAAAATAGAACTGCACCACCAGGGCTGTGATGTTGGTCAGCAGCATGGCGAGAATCTGCTTGGATACGCCGATGTAGAGGCCATTCTGGAAATACTTATAGGCGACCATCACGTAGGCTGCCATCAGGATGACCGATATAGCGACCGAGAAGTAGCTTCGGAAATAGAGGCCGAGGAACAAGCTAATCAGGGCAAGCAGGATAACGATAATCCGCTGGTAGTTTTCGGCTAGGGTGACGATGTAGTCGTCTTCAAGGATGTTCTTGATGATGGTGGCGTGGATCAGCACGGCTGGGTAGTTCTCTTCGCTGGGTACGGGCACAAAGTCGAAGAGGGCCGCCGCGGCGGAACCGAGAATAAAGATTTTTCCCTGTTCAGTCCTAGATTCACCCGAGGCGACATCCTTGTAGGAAAGGTGCTGGAAAGTGCGGCGGGAATCGGCTACATTGTATCGGCCCTTGAAATTAACCTGATAGCGTCCGAATTGATCAATCGGAATTCTTTTGGCGGGGCCGAAGCGGAGTTCTTCGCCGGGCTTGAGGTTCGTGATTTTTTCTTCGTCTGTAGCCTGAATATCGCGGATGACGGCGTCGGAGAGGATGACTTGGTTTGATTTCCAGCGCTTTAACTGCTTGTCGTAGTTGATGTCCATGTCGAGTGACAGGTAGACGGACTTGCCGTTAGGAATTCTTTTGATGGAATCGGCATAAAGTTGGAGCGTGCTGACGGTGTAGCGGCTGATATTGATGAGATCGTAGTCATCTTCGTCTTCCTCTTCATCCTCATCTTCGTCTTCTTCATCGTCGCTGTCTGCGTCGCGGATTGAAATGACGAAATAATCCTTGTCGTCTTCGTCCTCGTCGAATTCCAGTTTGGCGAGCTTGCTTAAAATGACGGGCTTGTCCTCTTCGACGGAATCCAGGGTGGCTTCCGTAATGTTCATAATCAGTTTGGACTGCTCGATGTCGAGGGGACGTGGATTGTTGCCGATTTTCAGGGTGATCTGTCCCAGGGAATCTTTTTGGACGATAATGCGGAATGAAACGTCGATGAATGTCTTGCTTGCTGTTTTTTCAATTTTCTTTTCGGAAAGTTTTTTCTTGAGTGCAGTGAACATGGGGTAGCTAAAATTCGGGTAAGTCGTGTGGAAGTTTCCCGCGGAGTCCCTGTAGATACCGAAAGGTTTGCCGACATCTATATATTGCCCCATCTTGATTTTAACGTTCTCGGGTTTCTGGTGGAATAGGTGCAGGATGGTCATCAGGGACATGGTCGTATAGATGTGGCTGGAATCGATACGGCCAATTTCGATGAGGGAGGTGTCCTTGGTGGGGGGGATATTCATGTTCGGGAAACGGTAGAACATGGACACCTTGCGCACGATACCGTCGTTGTCGGGGTAGGCGTTTACGGAACCGAGGCCTGCTCCCGCCTGGGCGAGTTCGGGGAAGATGTTGTCAAGAAGGTCCTTGGGCTCGATATTTTCGGGCTTGTCGACCTGGCTACTCTTGAAGGTGGAGCCGAGACCGATTTCTTGGGCGCGCTTTTCGCCGCTCAACTTGCGCCATTGCGATTCTTGCTTGTATCCCTTGGCGTCGCCGAACACGTCGCAGACGATGGTGTGGCCACTTTCCTTGATAGCGGAAACGAGCATGGAGTCGTAGTTGTAGTTGGCGAGAATTTCAGGGTAGGTGGAATCCCAGGGGGTGTCCGGGGCGATGTTCCCGAGAACTTGAAGCACCTGGTCCGCCTTTTTCTTGCCGAAGTCGGCGGTCTTGAACACAATATCGAAACTGATGGCGGCCGCGTTACTCTTGCTCAAGTTCTTGATCACGTTGGCGTGCACGTCGCGGTCCCATTCGTTAAAGGGACCTAGCTTTTCTAGCGAGGGCTCGTCGATGTCAACAATGAAAATATTGGGGTCGTTCTTGTTGGAGGCGTCCTTTTCGACAATGGTAATCTTTTCGTTCAGGGCGACATCGCTGTCGTCGACATAGGTGGCACCTTTGAAGAATTGGTCGTAAAAGAGGTTTTCAAGAGCTTCGCTACTGTTTCTGGTGGTTCCAACAATATCGTTCTGGGTACTTCCGAAAATAAGGATTGCAACAACAATAATGGTCGATGCGGTAAAACCTGCAATGACTTTCTTAAGTTTCTTGGAAATCTTGGCTTGCATAAGAAAAAGATAACAATATGTTGTTATACATTATTTGGGGCAAAAACGATAATCTAAGGGAAGTGTATAAAGAAAAAATGAGGCGTGATGGCATAACTCGTTGACAGTCAATGTGTTACGCGATATTTTACGATGCCGGTGAGCCAATTTTTTTTAGAAGAACTATATTTTAGAGGTAATTGCGGAGGCATTTTGGCTACTCAAAAGAAATCGACGTCGAAAAAAGCGGGAAAGTCTTCTAAATCGAAAAAGGATTTAACTCCGAATTCGGATGTCCAGGGCTTTGGCTCCATTATCGGGGGCTGGGCACTTGTTGCGTTTGGCTTGATTTTGGCACTTGGCTGCTTCTGTTCCGTTTATAGCGGGAAAACGGGCGGTTTCTTGGGACCGTTCCTCGGAAAAATGTTCCCCGATGCTTTGGCCTTCTTGTTTGGTCGCGTGGGGTCCGTCGTCGTGGCGGGTGCCATGGTGTTCTGGGGATTTACCCTGATTTCGCAAAGCCGTCGTTTTACTTTTATCCGCTATGCCGTCGGACTCTCCCTGCTGTCCGTAAATTTCTCGTTCCTTTTTGCAATCCGCAACTATGGCCAGGTGAAGGTCCCCAAGGCCGAACTGATGCAGAACGGGGGAGTGGTGGGACAGTTCCTGAATCAGTTTGTGGCGGTTCCTGTGTTTGGGGCCGAATCGTTCTTGATGCCGCTCGGTATTTCTCTCTTTTTCGTAGTTCTGGTCCTGGTGCTTGCTTTTGGTTTGCGCCCGAGACACTTTAAGTTTGTCGTGCAGACAACAGCCTGGTTCAAGTCGGTTTTCAAGAAAAAGGAACCCATCGAGGGCGAAGTTGTGGAACCGATTGAAAATACGCGTTCTGGTCGATATGCCCAGGTGCGGACGAATATGGACTTGCCGGGGGCAACACTTCCGCGTGGCGTTTACATGGACGACAATACGGTGAATATCAAACCGGATGGTTTCAAGATTCGTCGAAAGAACAAAGTGTCTCCGTTTAGTGGACGCAACAGCTGGATGGATGACGAATTCAGTTTGAACGGTTCGATGGATGAAATTCCTAATGTTCCGGATGAAGTGCTACAGACAATGACACCGCATCAGGTAAAAGAAATCGTTCAGCCGCAGCCTGATCCTACGAATAATGTGGCGGGCGAGTACAACTTAGATGAGGATCCTGAAATCCGCAGGCTTGAGGAATACTTGCGCGTGAACGGCGGCAAGATGAATGCCCTGGAAATCTTGGAAGTCAAGGACAAAATTGCAGCTCTCAAGCGTGCTCGTGACTTAATTGCCTGGGAAAAGGATCATCGCGGCCGTATGCAGGTGAAGGGCGCGGTTCGTCGCGATGGTTCTCCGGTGACGGGCTCTATGGCGACGCGTACGGTGGCCGCAAATGCGATGCCGACGGGGACGATGCCTGCTGCAAGAGGTGCGACCCAGCGAACGATGACGCAGCTTCCGAATCAAGAAGCGGATGAACGCACGATGATGGCTGGCGAGCCGACGGTTGGCGATCCGACTCGCGGAAATATCAATGCCGAGGACTTGCTGGGTGGCGACGGTGCCAAAACAATCGATGCGGCAGCCTCTGATGACGAAACTTTTGTGCCGGAAGTCTATGGTGCCGATGACGTGGGCGAAGTTCCTGAAATGCCAGACGGAACGCTGGGTGGCTCAATTGGAGCGGTCTCTAGCGGAACTTCAACTTCGGACATGAAGGCAGCCCCGATTCCGCAGCGTGACCCGACGACGGTTTACGACGAATACAAGGTGCCTGCCATTAGTGACATTTTGGAAGAACATGAGCCGCAGACCGCCGATTATAGCGAAGAGGAATTGAACGCCATCGGCAAGATGCTTGAAGAAAAACTCGAAAACTTCAAGGTGAAAGGCCGCGTGATCGGTTGCGAAACGGGCCCGATGATTACCCGTTTCGAGGTGGAACCGGGCCCGGGCATGAAGGTGAGCCGGTTCTCTGCCTTGCAAGAAGACTTGGCGCTTCCACTCAAGGTTTCTTCGGTGCGTATTCTAGCCCCGATTCCGGGCAAGGCTGCTGTCGGTATCGAAATCCCGAATCGCAAGTTCCAGACGGTGTACAGCCTCGATGTGTTCCAGAGCGAAAAGTTCAAACCCTCGCCTGAAAAGATTCTGGTGGCGCTCGGTAAGGACATTACCGGCGAAGCGTTCACGATGGACTTGGCTAAGGCTCCGCATTTGCTGATTGCCGGTCAGACGGGTTCCGGTAAGTCTGTCTGCATTAACGCCCTCATGGCATCGATGCTTTTCAGTAAGACTCCCGATGAACTTCGCATGATTCTAGTGGACCCGAAGGCGGTGGAACTCAAGATGTACGAAAATATTCCGCATCTGCTGGCCCCGGTGATTACCAAGCCTGAAATTGCGATTCAGGCGCTCCAGTGGCTTTGCTACGAAATGGACCGCCGTACCGAAGTCTTGGCTTCGGCGAAGGTGCGTAACATTGGCGGCTTTAATGCGAAGTTTGAGGCGGGTGAGTTGCCCGACGAAGTGCCCGAAGAGGATCGCAGTCACCGCATGGCGTTCATCGTGGTGATTATCGATGAAATGGCGGACCTTATGATGGTCGCTGGCAAGGAAATCGAAAAGAACGTGGCTCGCCTTGCCGCAAAGGCTCGTGCCGTGGGCATTCACCTGGTGCTTGCTACGCAGCGTCCGTCGGTGAAGGTCATTACGGGTATCATCAAGGCGAACTTGCCGACGCGTATCAGCTTCAAGGTGGCATCGCAGATTGACGCCCGCACGGTTATGGACCATGCCGGCGCCGAAAAGCTCCTGGGCCGCGGTGACATGCTTTATAAGGCTGTGAACGATCCTGAACCGGTGCGCGTCCATGGCGCCTTCTTGAGCGACGAGGAAGCTGAAAAGCTTGCTGATGCCTGCTCCGACCAGAATGTGTTCTACCCGCAGGTGGAATCGTTCGATGTAAGCGACGGTGAAGGCGACGAAGATGGCGAAGGCGGCGGAAAGGACCTGGGCAAGCTCGACAAGCTGCTTTACGATGTGGCTATCTGGGCGGTGGAATGCCGCGGGCTTTCGACCTCGGCGGTGCAGCGCCACTTTAGCGTGGGCTTCAGCCGAGCCGGTAAAATTGTGGACCAACTTTACAGCCTCGGCGTGTGTGGCCCTGCCAAGGGAAATAGCAAACCCCGCGCGATGTTGCTTGGAATCGAAGAAATCCAGAGCATGCAACGCTCCGGAAAATTCGGCTAAAAAATCCTAAAAAATCGTTCTTTTGTAAAAACTGGCTCAAATTTGGGCTAGTTTTTACTTTTTTGTAAAAAATTGTTGACTTTCGCGTTCTTCGAGGATATATTTATAAATAAGTTAAACCTGTTAGCTGTCAGTGCTAGCGTAAGAAGGAGGATTTAACTATGAAAAGGATGGTTCAGGGAATGATGGTGGCCCTCGTCTGTGGAGCTGCCTTCTTAACGGGTTGTTCGTCGAAAGACGGCGAAAAGACGGTGTTTTTAGATGATTACGAAAAAAACATCGCCAATATGGTTGTTGGTAAGTGGATTAATGTCGAGGATGCCGGTAAGGCTGTTTCCACGGATATGAAGAATGTCATCACCATAGAGAACTTTACTAAGGGCTACTTTAGTACTTCTTTCGGTGAGACGGCCTGGATTAATCGCGAACCGTTTGAAATCAAGTTCAAGAGGGATACTCTCTCATGGATTATTCCGAGCGATCCTGCGTTGATTTATGTTGAGCATGTTGTCAATTCTGTCAACGAAACCGAGATGAATACGACTTCGCGCATTGTAGCCAAAGTGGGTGATCAGGTTGTAGACGAGGTTGGTCCGATGACGATGCGCTATGTCAAGCTGGCTAAGGACTATCGCCAAGATATAATCGGCCTTTGGGAAGGCAAGGTCACTAGTGATTCTTCTAAGTTCGATGATGGCGAGTTGCACCGTTGGGAATACCGCGAAGATGGCTCCTACGTTTACTATAGCATGGTGGATGGCAACTGGATTGCGGTCGATCAACCTCTGAACCAGTACTACGTAGACGGAATCCTGCTTTGCACCCGCTGGAAAAACGGAGAAGAGACTCAGGAAAATCGCGAATGGTGGGAAATCGAATCCATTGAAGACGGGGTGATGAAATGGAAAGCCTTGCGTCTTGGTGATGACGGCGCCCCCTACGCGGCATCCTTCTCGATGACCAAGGTGACTGAACCGTAATAATCCGACTTCTGTATAAATAAACGTTCTAGATTTGATTTAGGACGTTTTTCTTTATTATTTTTAGAGATGAAATTGTGAGAAAATGTATGGTTGAATTTGAAATGGATTGGCTCTCCGCATATTTTGATAAATTAGAACTATTCTCTGATCGAATCGCCGTTGTGGATCACGACGGTGAGCGTAGTACGACTTATAGACAGTTCTATGAAAATTGCAAGAAGGTGAATGCGTATCTTCGCAAAAAAGGAATTGGAACCGAAGATACGGTTGCGATTCATGTGCCCCGCGGAATGGAATACATGGCTGTTCGTGTGGGCGTTATCATGGCGGGTGCGGCTTGGGTTTCGCTAGAAGATATGATGGGGCCCGAGCGTATTGCCTTTGTCAAGAAAGACTGCAACTGCAAACTCGAATTTACCATGCAAAGCTGGGACGAGGCGATGAAGGAGGCTCCCTGTGCCGAAATAAAAATAGCTAAGCCTCATGATCTTGCCTTTTATATTTACACTTCGGGTAGTACGGGAACCCCCAAGGGCTTGGCCCAGGAATACGGAATTTACAAAAATTTGATTGAAGGATGCTGCGGGTTCATGGAACCCTATTCAAATCCGCCATCTCGTTTTGCGCATGTGATTCCTGAAAGTTATGTGGGCGGCGTCTATATTACCATGGGCGAATTGTTTGTCGGAAACACAGTCCATGTTCTGTCTTTTAATTTTCTTAGGAATATAAAAGGCCTTGCTCAGTATTTTGCAACGAACGGTATTGACACGACCTTTATGACTCCGCATTTCTTAAGGGCGATGCTGAAAATGCCTGGCTTTACGCTTAGGGCGGGTTTTACAGGCGGTGAAATTGTTTCTGATATTTATTCTCCGGAGTTTGATATAGTCAATATTTACGGCTCGAGTGAATTTGGTTACACCTCATGCCTTTTTACGCTGGATAAAAGTTACAGCAATACGCCCATTGGCTATGCCACCTGCAATTCAGATATTGTCTTGATTGACGAAGATGGAAACGAAGCGGACGAGGGTGTTTTCTGTATAGCGCTTCCGTTTTTCAGAAGGTACAATAAGGATTCCGAAAAAGACCAGTTCATTGTGCATAATGGGAAAAATTATTTTAAAACATCCGATTACGCCAAAAAAGACTCTGACGGAAAATATACCATTCTAGGTCGCATCGACAATATGGTGAAAATCAACGGGAACCGAGTAGATCCTTCCGAGATTGAATCAGCCGCAAAATCGGCATTGTCGCTTGAATCCTGCGTCGTAAAAGCCTTTGTGAAAAACGGCCTAGTAAGGCTCGGACTTTTCTATAAAGATGAAAAAGAAATTGATGTTGCAGAAGCCGCAAAAAAATTGGAATCATACCTTCCGATATTTATGATTCCCTCTTTTTTTGTCAAGCTGGATGAAATTCCTTTCAATGCGAATGGCAAGGTGGACAAGCTTGCCCTAAAAGAACCGGAAAATCCTGAAGACATATGCATCGTTGCACCGGAAAATGAATTGCAGAAAAAAATATGCGGACTTTTTGAGAATGTCCTAGATGTAGACCACAAAATTGGAATTGATGACGATTTCTTCTTTTTAGGCGGAGATTCTATACGCGCAATGGAGCTTGTTTCAGAAAGTCGCGATGTAATAGAATCGTTTTCTTTTAAGCTAGTCTATGATGGTCGCACTCCGCGTAGAATTGCAGAACTTGTTCAAAGGCATGAAACCGAAAATCATTCTCAAAAAGCTTCTACTCTTTTGAGTGAAGCACTTGAAAGAAAGGGCGTTCCTGTAAACGAGATGCAACTGAATTTCCTGAATCTTGATTTCAAGCATCCAGGAACAACTATGTTAAATCTTGCCTATAAGTTTGAACTTTCGGGCGAAATTGATTTGGATAGGTTTTCTGCCGCCCTTTCAAAGGAAATTGCAGCCCGTCCTGTTTTGTCCAGTGTCATTGAAAAACGGGAAAATGAGTTTTATATTCGAAAGTCCGCAGAAAAATTCCACGAAATTCCTGTTGAGGAAATGAATGCCAGAGAACTGAAGGTTGCCGAAGAAGAAATTTCCCGACCGTTCAATTTAGACGGCTCGCCACTATTCAGATGTCGCCTAGTCCGTTCAAAAAACGAAAAATTTCTTCTTTTATGTGTTTATCATACTGTTTGTGATGGTCTTTCGTTACAGCATTTTCTGATAGATCTCGCCTGTGTTTACCATGGAGAAGAACCTTCCAAGGATTATTTTTATCCGATTCTTCAAAAGGACTACGAACTGAGAAACTCAAAGAAATTTAAAGAAGATAGGGAATACTTTATATCCCGTTACAGAAAAGAGAATTATGATGTCATTCCAAGGGTTGATTTTGATTTGAAAGAAAATGTAGATGGTCAAGTCACAAAATCCTTTCCGTTCTCAAAAAATGAAGTGAAGGAATTCTGCAAAAAAACAAAAATAGGAGAGAATGCGTTTTATTGTGCCGCTTTTGCGCTGTCGGTCTGCCAGTACAACGAATCCCGATTAGTCCGGTTCGGTTGGGTTTGGAACGGCAGAAACGATGTAGAATCCATGAATTCGGTAGGCGTTTTTATTCGCGAGATTCCCATTGCTTTTTCGATGGAAAAAGAAAAAAGCCTTCGTGTGAATTTGGAAAATGCACAAAAACAGATTGAAGAAGGGATAAATCATGCGAGCCTTTCGTATTGCTTGGACGAATGGTTTATGCGAAAAAACGGGGCTGCAACGGTCATATTCCAAAACGATGTTTATGATTATCGTGCTGTAGATGGAATTGTATGTGGTATGGAAAGAATCTTTTCGGATAAGTATCCTACAGCCTGCGAAAGTCCGCTGGATTTAGAAATTATTGAAAGTCCTGAAACTTTTGAGGCTCTTTTTGATTACAATGGTGCGCTGTATAAACCAGAAAGCATGGAAAAATTTGCCGAGATATTCGTTCAAAATTGTGAAAAACTACTGAAGGAGATGTAATGAAAATCAGGTCGAACTTAAATGGCGATGAATTGAAAGTAGAACTTTCGGGGGAGTTGAATTCGGTGACGGCTCCAGAGCTTTCGACATACCTTGCTCCGCATCTCGAAAAGATAAAGTCCCTTGTTTTTGATTTCAAGGAGTGCGACTTTGTTTCGTCGGCAGGAATCCGCGTGTTGCTTTTTTCTTTCAAGACTTTGAAAAAGAATCAGGGCGATATGCGACTAGAAAATGTGGGCCCGAATTTTAAGGACGTTCTCGAAGCGACCGGGCTAGATGTGGCGTTTGGAATTTTGTAACAGAAGCAATGTTCAAGACATTTCTTTCAAGAAAGTTTTTTTCGCTCTTGCTATCGAGTACAATTGGTCAACTCGTTATTACGGTGTTGACCCTTTCAGACTCGATGATTGCTGGTGTAATGCTCGGTGAAGATGCCGTTGCTGCCATTTGCCTAGTTGTCCCAGCTTATTCGTTGGCTGGTTTTTGGGGATGTCTGGTTGCCTTGGGTGTTCCCATTATTTATAACCGGGCCATGGGAGAGTTTGACAAGAAAAAAGCCGATCGTTGTTTTGCGTTTGGATTATTCATGTCTCTCTTGATGGGAGTAATTCTGTTTGTCACCTTTATGGTAATCGGGGATGCTTATCTTCATTTTTATGAACCGTCTGCAATTGTTTTCGATGCGGCAAAGGATTATTTCTTTTGGTACAAGTTTACTTTTTTGCTGTTGCCGCTTTATACTCTGATGTATGTGATGGTCCTTGCCGATGGCGATGAAACATTGTCAATGGTTTCAGGTATCGTGCAGATTGTAGGGAACATCGTCTGCTCAATAGTTCTTGTAAAATTTATCGGTATTGCGGGAATTGGACTTGGCTCGTTTATTGGAACTGCTGCGGCGATACTCGTTTCTTTTGCACATCTTCTTCGTCAAGGCAATTCGCTAAAGCTTGGCTTTTACTTCTCGTTTAGGTGGCTTATCGATGTTGTAAAATATAGCGCGGTTGATGCTGGCTCCTATCTTTTCTTGGCTTGTTACATTGCTGTGATGAACCGTTTTATAACCTTCGCTTACGGCCCTGAAATGCTGGTGCTAGGCGCAATAGTCCTTTTTATAAAAGAGATTCAGGTCTTATTTGATGGTGTGGGGGAGTCATTTTCTCCGTTGATGAATATCTACTTGGGCGAAGAATCCTATGATGCCGTCAAAAAATGTTATCGCCTTTCTCAAAAAACAGCTGTTGTCGAAGGCCTTGCTTTGACTTTGTTGATGCTCATTGTGGCTCCTTTTGTCGTGAAACTTTACGATATCTCTGATCCGTTGATGTATTCTTATGCGGTTGGTGGTGCTCGAATTGAAGTTTTGGGGCTTGTATTCTTGAGCTTGCTGTACCTGTTGAGCTCTTACTATTTGCTCATAGACAAGATTAAACTTGGATTTATGATGAGTGCGCTCCGGGATGTACTTGTGGTGATTCCGGTTTGTGTGATTTTGGGATATTTCTTTGGGGTGTATGGAATGTTTGCCGGTGTCGCCGTTAGTCCTGCGTTGGCTTATGTGATATCGGTTCTGTATATCCGCATTCGTTATGGGGCCGAAAATTATCCATTGCTGCTTGCGGATAAGCTGAAAGGCTTCAAGCATAAATTTTACGAGTTGAAACTGGACCCGGCATCGATTGTTAAAACTCAGCAGCAGGTGGAAAAATACCTTTGCGAAAATGGAATTGACCGCAAGATCTCTTTTAAGGTGAAGCTGCTGATAGAAGACCTTTTCATGCTGATTTATGAAAAAAATGGAGTAGACAAAAATGTCTATGCGGAATGTACCGTCTTTATTCGTGAAAATGGTGTACAGATTATTACCAAGGATGACGGCGTGTTGTTCGATTTGTCCAGTGATGATGTCGTGACAGGGTCGATTGTTGAATTTATGGTTTCGAGTTATATGGAAAAATTGAAGGACAACAAGAAATACCTGACAACCATGAGCTATAATCGTAATACGTTCAGGATTAACTACGAGGTGCGAGTATGATTCAATATGGCATTACGGAAACCATTTTTGCTGAATTGTCTCTGTTTTCAATATTGTTGCTTTTATTCTTGCTGTATAACAATATCGCTCTGTATAAAATAAGTATTAAAGATAAACTCTCTGTTGTCCTTGTGTCGACAATCGTATTGTCGACTTTTGAATGGATTTGGCACTATGTAGATGGAAATGCGAATTTTCGAGTGCTGAACTATATTTGTGCCGATGTTTACTCCGTCTTTTTGATGATTGCCGTATCCATGTTTACGCTGTTCAGCCTGGAACGTTTTGAATTGAATTTTAATCCTAAAAAATTGAATGCTTTATTTTTGGTAACACCTACTCTTTTGACTCTTCTTTTGTGTCTCACAACGCCTTGGACTGGTTTAGTGTATTCCGTTGATGAGGGCGGATCAATTCAGTATAAGGAATTGTTTGACTTCTTTCTTGTCCCTGTATATTTTCTTTATATGTTATTTTCGATTTTGTTTGCAATTTACTATGTGATAATGCAACGCAAAAAGAAAAAAGAGAAAGTAGTTTATGCGAGGAACCTGCTTATTTTTGCGGTATTGGCGGTGTGTGTCCAGGCTTTTCAGACCTATATTTTTAGAAATGATGAAAATTATTTGATTACGAGCCTTTCATGGGCAATCGGCTTTGTGTTTTTTACGACATACGTGAATACGGATAGGTTTGTGAAAAGCCGTGAGAGAATTTCTGCGGTGGAATCGGATTTGGCGGTTGCCACAAATATCCAGTTGGGCGCTCTCCCTGCAGTAGAGAATGCCTTGCCGAATCACCCTGACATCAATGTTTTTGCATCCATGTCCACCGCAAAAGAGGTGGGGGGCGACTTTTACGACTTCTTTGAAATAGATGATACGCACATTTGTTTTGTGATTGCCGATGTGTCGGGAAAAGGTGTGCCTGCGGCTCTTTTCATGATGGTTGTAAAAACTATGATTCATGATCATGCTTCCATGAAACTTTCTACGGCAGAGATTTTCAATGATGTGAATCGACTTTTGTGCGAAAATAATCCTGAAGAAATGTTTGCTACAGCCTGGATCGGCATTCTCGATACTAAAACCAGAATAATGAAATGCACCAATGCGGGGCACAATGCCGTTTGCTTTGCGAAAAAAGACGGCAATTTTGAATTCTTAAGGCAACGCCATGGGGTGTTCCTCGCCGGGTTTGATTTTACGCAATATAAAGAAGCGGAAATCCAGTTCGAAAGCGGGGACTGCCTGTTCCTTTATACCGATGGTCTCACCGAAGCTCACAATGCTTCTGCTGAACTTTACGGCGAAAAACGACTTTTAGATAAATTGAATTCTATCAAGCCTCGTGGAGGCGAAAAATTCCTGAAGGAAATCGCGGATGACGTGAAAGTCTTTTCTGAAGGGACAGATCCCTTTGATGACCTTACGATGATGGTTATTAAGGTTGACTAGAAGATTTTTTTGCTAAGTTTGTGCCCATGAAAGAATACGCTCCTGCCAAGATTAATTTGTTTTTGGATGTTATTCGTAAACGTGACGACGGCTATCATGATTTGGGAACCCTGTTCCAGACCATCGACGCGGGCGACACGGTAAGCGCCGAAATTCGTGAAGACGGTCGCATCACCCTTTGCTACAATGAACCGCAGAACTACCCGCTGGAGTCCGACCTGGTTTACAAGGCGGCGAAGCTGCTGCAGCAGGAATCGGGAACGACCATCGGTGCGGATATTTATTTGAACAAGGTGATGCCGTTGGGGGCAGGCCTTGGTGGCGGTTCTGCCGATGCGGCGGCGACACTTCGCCTGTTGAACCAGCTGTGGAAGCTCAAGTTTAAGTTCGAAAAGCTCGAAGAAATTGGTGCCCGCCTCGGTGCCGATGTGCCGTTCCTGGTGCGTGGCGGTACCGCCTTTGCCGAAGGAATTGGCGAAAAGCTCACATTTGTAAAGCCGTTGCAACTGACGGGTGAACAATATTTGCTCGTGGCGACACCACTTGATTCCGTGCCGACTAAGGATGCCTATGCTGGTGTGCCCAAGTCCGGCCCGGACCGCTGGGAAACTTACAGGGCGAAGTGTATGCGTGCGGGCGGCAAGACCGCGTCGATTGACTTTGCGCTTGCCAATTCCTTCAACGCTTTCGAAGAGTCGGTGTTCCCCAAGCATCCGCTTGTCGAAGAGATGAAAAACGAGTTCAAGCGCCTCGGGGCGAAATCCGTCCTGATGTCGGGGTCGGGTGCGTCGGTTTTTGGAGTCTTTGACACGCGTAAACAGGCTAAAGAGGCTGCCGAAGAACTGAAACCTATCTCCAGGTACCAGGTGGTAACCCGCTTTTTTGAGGGTTTTTAGCCAAAACCCTTTGAAATTTTGGCGAAAATGCTATATTTGCGCCACCATTGGGGTATCGTCAAGTGGTAAGACAACGGATTTTGATTCCGTTATTCGTAGGTTCGAATCCTGCTACCCCAATGAATTTTTTAACCATTACTTAATTGGAGTAAAATTATGGAACTCACAAAACTCGCAGCAACCTCGAGAGTGTTAGGCAAGAGCCGCGACTGCGCCCGTCTCCGCAAGGAAGGCAAGATCCCGGCCGTCTATTATGGTAAGGGTCAGGAGTCTGTGAATATCAGCGTTAGCGCAATCGATGTTCGCAAGGTCCTCGCCCCGGGTAAGCGTTACACGCTTCTCGACCTGGAAATTGATGGCAAGGCCGGCAACGCTGCCGTAATTTACAACTACCAGAAGAACCCCCTGACCCAGGAAATCGAACACATCGACTTCCTCAAGATCGAAGAATCTTCCAAGGTCAAGGTTCGCGTTCCGGTCAAGCTCTCCGGTCTTCCGGTTGGCGTCAAGACTCAGGGCGGTACTTTCGCTCAGCAGAACCGTTACATCCAGCTCGCTGCTGAACCGGCCAAGATTCCGGCTGTCCTCGAAATGGACATCTCCGACTTCCCGGCTCCGACGACTTTCTACGCCAAGGATTGGAAGCTCGCCGACGGTATCGAACTCGCTTGCCAGCCGCGCACCGTGATCTTCACGATCTCTGCCAAGAGCGGTAAGAAGGCTGACGACGCTGCTGAAGCTGCTCCGGCTGCCGAAGCTAAGTAATTGCTCCAAGCAATCGAAATTGGACCTGTCTGCTCCGTGCAGGCAGGTCATTTTTTTAGGCTCGAAGCATGAGCTATTTACTATATTACCGTTTACCTCACACCTCAAAGCGCCTTTGGCGCGACCTCATACCTGTTATGTACATCATCGTTGGTCTCGGAAATCCTGGTACTCAGTATTCAAACACACATCATAATGCGGGCTTTATGGCGGTCGAAAAGCTGGCCGACCCGAACAAGGACTGGAAAAGCGAGCACAAGGCGCTCACCATGAAGGTGAACATCGCGGGCGAGGAATGCCTGCTTGCTAAGCCGCAGACGTACATGAACTTGAGTGGCGAGGCGGTGCAGGCCCTGATGACCTGGTACAAGGTGAAAACAGATCACTTGCTGGTCTTCAGCGACGACATTAATTTGGATGTAGGCCGTATTCGTTGCCGCAAGGACGGCAGTCACGGTGGCCAGAACGGGCTCCGCAACATCATCGAGCACGTGGGCGACAAGTTTCCGCGTATCCGCTTTGGCGTAGGCAAGTGCCCGCCGAAATTTGACCTTAGCAACTGGGTGCTGGCGAAGTTCTCTCCCGAAGACCGCCCCATATTCGAAGAGGCCATTGCAAAAGTGCCCGCGCTTGTGGAATGCTACTTCAAGCTCGGCATCGAAAAGTGCATGGAACGGTATAACGGCAAATAGGGCGACTCCGACGCTGCTCATCGCTAAAACGCTCTTTTTTACATATTTATAGCGCTTTTGAGCTAGGATTTGCGCGTGAAAATTACTATATTCTATGCGCAAAAGAGGTACTATATGAAACTTTTGCCAGAAGCTTTGACGTTTGACGACGTCCTCCTTGTTCCCGCAGAATCTTCTGTTCTTCCGGCTCAGACCGATGTGAGCACTCAGCTCGCCCCGAATATCAAGCTGAACATTCCTATCATCAGTGCTGCAATGGATACCGTTACGACGGCACCGTTGGCAATTTCCCTTGCTTTGCAGGGTGGCCTCGGCATTATCCACAAGAACATGTCTATTGAAGACCAGGCCGAAGAAGTTCGCAAGGTCAAGCGTTGGCAGTCCGGTATCGTGACCAATCCGGTGACGCTCGATGCTGACGAACCGGTGTCCGCCGCTTTTGAACTCCGCGCCCGCAACAAGGTGAGCGGTTTCCCGATTCTCTCCAAGGGTAAGCTCGTCGGTATGCTCACGAGCCGTGACCTCCGCACGGTGAGCGACATGAACGTGAAGATCCGTGCCGTGATGACGAAGAATCCGGTGACGGCAAGCCCGAAGGTGAGCCTCGCCAAGGCGAAGGAAATCCTCGCCGAAAAGCGCATTGAAAAGCTCCCGCTCGTGGATGCTTCCGGTGCCCTGAAGGGCCTCATCACGATGACGGACATCTTGAAGCGCGAAAACAACCCGAACGCAAGCCTTGACAAGAATGGTCAGTTGCTCGTCGGTGCTGCAGTCAGCACTTCTGCAAATACTCTTGAACGCGTTGCTGCCCTCGTGGACGCAGGCGTTGACCTGTTGATTATCGATACGGCTCATGGTCACCACATCGGTGTGCGTAACATGGTGAAGACCGTTCGCAAGAAATATCCGAAGCTCACGATTTGCGCCGGTAACGTTTGCACGCCGGAAGCTGTCGAAGAACTCGCTAAGTGCGGTGCGAACATCGTCAAGGTGGGTATCGGTCCGGGTTCCATCTGCACGACCCGTATCATTGCTGGTGTCGGTTACCCGCAGTTCTCCGCTGTTGTGGAATGCGGCAAGATGGCTCGCAAGGTCGGCGTGAAGATTATCGCTGACGGTGGCCTCAAGTTCTCTGGCGACATCGTGAAGGCTCTCGCTGCTGGCGGTCACGCTGTGATGGTGGGCTCTCTCTTTGCCGGTACCGAAGAAGCTCCGGGCGAAGTGATTCTCGCTGATGGCCGTAGCTACAAGAGCTACCGCGGCATGGGCTCTCTCGGCGCCATGAAGGCCGGTTCTGCTGACCGTTACTTCCAGGGTGGCGTCCAGGAACCGCGCAAGTTCGTTCCGGAAGGCATCGAAGGCCGTGTTCCGTACAAGGGACCGCTCCGCGACACCGTTTACCAGCTCATTGGCGGTATTCACTCTGCCATGGGTTATGCCGGTGCTGCTAACCTCGAAGAACTCTACAAGAAGGCTACGTTCGTCCGCATCACGGGCGCAGGCCTTCGTGAATCTCATCCGCACGATGTGACCATCACGAAGGAAGCTCCGAACTACAGAACGGGCGACTAATCGGAAGAGTCATCCTGAGCAAAGTCTCTTTGACCACTTGGCAATTTATTGCCTTAGTGGGCATGATCCCCGAATGGGGAGAAGGATCTCTAGGGAAATTAAGAAACGGCGAGCATTAGCTCGCCGTTTTTGTCATTTATACTCCAAGTTGGAATATTATTTGCTTTAAAATTCCCTCGTTCTTGCGCAAAAAAATATATTTAGAGAGGATTGACTCTTATAAGAAGGAGAAATTATGCGAAAATGGGCTCTTTTAAGCGCAATGCTAATGCTTTTTCCGTTAGTATTGACCTCTTGTTCTAACAGTTCGAGTCCTACTGGGGAGGCTCGGGCCGAAAATCTCTTGGCTTCGCAGCTTAAGGGAATGTGGTGGACGGAATATGATGAAGAGGGAATAGGCCCATTTGGCGATGACTTGAAGTACACTCATGTTATCGAAATCCTGCATTTTAATGAAGATGGTTCCGGTTGGTGGAGTAGGGTTTTCTTCAACGACGATGAAACTTATCCGGTCGAACGTTTTGGCGGAAAAAGTTCCGATGGCGGATTCGCTTACACATCGCATCGTGATAATTCAATCAAAATAAGTGTCAACGAAGACTGGGATTCGACTTTTTATCCTCGAGAGCTCTCTGCAAAATACGACAATGATACTATCGTGTTTACCGCTGACGGAAAAATTTTCAAAATGGAGCGCCCATTAGACGAAATGGCTGTCTTATTGGAGGAAATGACGACTGGTGGAGCCAAGTCCGATAATTACAACATTAATGACAAGGATTTTACGCGCGAAAATTGGAGGCGGCAGGAAGCCATCTACATATACGACGGTGTGGGCCGAATTAAGGATGACCGTGGCTACGATGGTTATACGTTGGTGAACCTTCCTTGGAATAAGAAAGTGGTGGCTTCAAATCTTCCGGACCGTTTTACAGATGATATCACGCCCGAAAATGGTTGGGAATGGGTACTTAACTTGTGTGGACGTTTCCAGGACATCAATAATAATTTCTTTGCCGTTTACAATAAGTACACCGGTATTCTTCGCTTCTTCTTCTATCAGCCCAATAATACATTGACGGGTAATGACCATATGTGGCAGGTGTCGATGCCCGATAATTTGGCTCAGTTTGGTAACTGGGGCTATGGTGTACCATCGGATCGTAAAATTGTGGACAAGGAAGCCCTAGGACAGACGGTTCAAGGGACTTATATGGATTACGTGACTCCCTGGGTGGATTATAGGAGTAGCGATGGCTTTATTACTCCTAATGTTGGATGGTGGGCTTTTGATGTGGATCTCTCTATTTATCGGAAAGACGCTAAGATGGATCTTGATCAGGATTATATCAGATTGCAGATGCGTTCCTGGGAGAAAAACCAGACCTCGCTTTATAGCGCCATGGCTGCAGGTATTGACGGCGGTTTTAAGGCGGACCTAAAACTGGAGCAGGTACAGCAAAAATCGTCGAGTACGGCAAAGGGCGTTTTGCTTGGGCTTCAGGCTGTTGCGCAGGCGGGGAGTGCCATCGCTAATTTTTACACGGGCAATGTTGCCCAAGGACTTGGCTCCATTGGTCAGATGTTCGGTACTGGAACGCAGTTGGCTGGGCTAGGAGGTGGAGGTCCTACAAATTACAAGGGCTCACTTAATGGTACGATAAATCTTGGACTTGATGGTTCCATTGATACTAAGGGAATTATTAGTGGAGCTAAGGCCACCCATAACGTTGCATCACCGACTGTTTATATGTCTAGTTTTGACCTAGAAAATTCTACGATTGGGCAGGGAGTGTGGAATCTCAAGACTTCGCCAGTGGTTTATTGGGATAATTCGTACATGAAACAGATGGCGTATAATTATGAAGAGTATTATGCACCCTACTTTTTTGATCCCAATAGCATTGAATTGGAACTGAATCCGAATATCTTTTCGGAAGACAAAATAGAATGGCTTGAGGTTGAGGCTATTTGCGGGGCTAGAAAGAATATGCAGCCCAAAAATGATAAAATACGTAGTGCGTTCGGACTTGGAACGCACTCCAATTATCACGCTCCATATAGTGGTAGCGTGCGGCCCGAAAGTCCAAAGGAACTGTTTGATTTTCTTTATGCAAGTGAAGACAAGTATGGAATGCAGGAGTCAGAAACTTTGCTCTATGAGGGCGAACAATATAACATGGGTGGTTATAAGGCGGAATGGTATGTTACCATGGAAAACTATATTAGAGGGCGTGGCGCGAATGGCTTTGCTATAGAGCCCCAGTATGTAACCATGTGGGAAAAAAATGGTATAAGTCTTCCTTTCCTTGAAGTCAATGTGAAGGTTCGAATTAAGATGACGGACAGGGATGACTTAGTCATTCTCAGTCGAAATTACTTGCCGGATATCAAGTCGTATAACGCGAAAGATTTTGAGGCGGCTGTTAAAAAGACAAAACCTTACGAAAGCAAGATGAAAGGTCATACGGACCTTTACGATTACCAGATGAAACGTATTAGACAAATTATCGAAGTTCTTAAGCTGTAGAATTGATGGCGAAGAAGGAACATTATGAAGAATATTTATAAGTACCTCCTTATTGCCGTTATCTGTGGTTTGATTTTCTTTGTTCTTGGATTCCCGTGTCGGGACCTGTTCAAGATTTCGGATACTACGGAGGTACGAGTCGTTGCCGCGCTTCCGCTCCTGTTTGGCATTTCTTTTGGATTCTGGGGCGTCCTGGGATGCGCCGTAGCGAATCTTGTGGCTGACATTATTTCGGGGTATGATCCCATTATCTTTATACCGGGCTTTTTTGTCCAGATTATTTATGGATATGTGCCTGCCGTCATTTGGAACCGGCTTCGGAGCAATGACGAAAATAAGTACAAGCTGGACAAGATCTACAAGAATGTGCAATACATGCTGATTGTCATCTTGGACTCTCTTGCTGCGGCGTTCATGGTCGTGAGTGTCATCAAGCTCAAGTATGACGAACAGTATCTTTCGATGCTTTCGGCAAATATTTTCTTCAACCAGTTTATCACCATGGTGGTGATCGGTTTCCCGTACCTGATCTGTGCGTCCCTGATTAGCCAGCGGCGCCTACATAAGGAACCGAGTCCATCTGCAAAATTTGTCTTTTCGTTCTCGCTCAACGAAAAATTCATTCTGTTCTTTTTGGCGACGAGTATCGTTATTTCTGTTGCTCTTGGGTGTGCGAGCTACCCGAGCATAGCCCTTAAATATGGCGAGAACAACCTTTACCTCTGGAGCTACGTTTACTTTTTCATTGGAACCTTGCTCAATATCGGCATCTGGATTTCGCTCGGATTCCTCTACTATATGGAACGGACGGTTACGCGGCCAATCGAGAGCATGAGCGAAATCGCGAAGTCCTTTGGACAAAAAACGGATATCGATGTTCGCATTCACGGCATTTTGAAAAAGTGCCAGAAGTATGTCTACTTTACGTCTGAAATCGGAAAGTTGGCGCGCTCGTATCAGGATATGGCGACGGAACTTGAAGATTACGTGAAGGAACTGACGGAAGCCACTGCAAAGCAACAAAAAATCCATACGGAGCTGGCCATCGCGACGACCATCCAGCGGGCGTCTCTTTCAAGACCGCTTGAAATCGAGGGCTTTGAAAATTATGCTGTGATGCGCCCGGCGCTTGAAGTCGGTGGCGACTTTTACGATAACTTCTTTATCGATGATGACCATGTCGCCCTTTTGATTGCGGACGTTTCGGGGAAGGGCGTTCCTGCAGCTCTCTTCATGATGGTTTCTAAAATTGTGCTGAAACATAACTTGTTGCATGGGCTTTCTCCTGCCGAGGCATTGAACCAGGCGAATGATGAACTTGCTGATCATAACGTTCATGATATGTTTGTCACATGTCTTTGCTGTGTGCTGAACATTCGGACGGGGCATCTTGTCTATGCAAATGCCGGACACGAAAAACCGTTCGTCAAGCATAAGGATGGTAGTTTCGAAATTGCGAAAATCAGGAGCGGATTTGTCCTTGCTGGAATGCCTGGTTATAAGTATCAAAATTTTGAAGTTCAGCTGCAGCCCGGCGATACCATCTTCAATTATACCGACGGCGTTCCTGAAGCGATTAACGAAAAGGACGAGGAATTCGGCCTGGAACGTTTGCAGAATGTGCTAAACGAGGCGAAGGATGATTCTGTTTGCTTGCTGTGCCGAAAGGTCCGCATTGCCGTAAAGAACCACGCTGGGGAGGCACCCCAGTTTGACGACATCACGATGCTTGCCTTCAAGATGAAGGAACGGTAAATAGCCTGTTCGTTTCATTTCTATATTTGGCATCAAATGAAAAAGCTACTTGATTTTGATAGCGAGCATTTGTGGCACCCGTATGCGGCGCTGAAAAATACTCCGGCCAGGTTCTTGGCAAAATCCGCTCATGGAACGACGATTGAAACGGCCGATGGTCTGAAACTGATTGATGCGGTATCGAGTTGGTGGTGCATGGCGCATGGGCATAACGCCCCTGAAATCGTCGAGGCGATTCAGAAGCAGAGCGAAAAGATGTGTCATGTGATGTTCGGCGGCTTTACGCACGAGCCCGCGATTGAACTGGGCGAAAAGCTGGTGAATTTTTTGCCGGAAGGTCTCAACAAGATTTTCTTTGCCGATTCGGGAAGCATTGCTGTGGAATGTGCCGCCAAGATGGCTGTACAATATCAGTATTCCCTGGGTCATCCGGAGCGCTGTAAGTTGGTAGCCTTGAAGGGCGGCTACCACGGCGATACCGCAGGTGCAATGGCGCTTTCTGACCCTGATGGAATGCATACGCTTTTCCGCGGAATCATGCCGCATCATTATTTTGCGGAACGTCCGAACTGCCGCTTTGACGAGGCTTGGAATCCGTCGGATTTCGCTTCGATGGAACGTGTTGTCGAGGAACGTAAGGATGAAATCGCTGCCGTAATTTGCGAACCTGTATTCCAGGGCGGAAACGGCATGTGGCTTTATAATGCAGGCTACCTGAAGGCTCTCCGCGAGCTTTGCGACCGTTACGGTATCTTGTTGATTCTAGATGAAATTGCCGCTGGCTTTTACCGCACGGGACCGCGCTTTGCGATGATGCATACCGCTGAAAATTGCGATGCAAACAAGTGCGCCGACTTTATAAAGCCGGACATTATGTGCATCGGCAAGGCGCTCACGGGCGGAAGCATTACTATGGCGGCATGTGTCGCATCCGAGAAGGTCGCTGACACGATTACGAATAGCAAGATTCCGGCATTTATGCATGGCCCGACTTACATGGCGAACCCGCTTGCCTGTGCTGCTGGGATTGCTTCGCTTTCGTTGTTTGAAAGTCACGATTATGCCACGAGTGTCGCTCGGATTGAAAAGCGCCTGAAGCAGAATCTTGAACCGCTGCGTGCGCTTGAAAATGCGGCCGACGTGCGTGTTCTTGGCGCTATCGGCGTTTTGGAACTGAAGGCTAAACCTTCTGCAGATGATATTCTGCGCGTGATTCGCGAAACCGGCGTGTGGCTCAGGCCATTCTGCAATTACGTTTACACGATGCCTCCGCTCATTACGACCGATTCTGAAATCGACCGTATCTGCGAAGCCATCAAGATGATTGGTGAATGTGAACCCGCGCCTGTCGTAGAAGGCGAAGACGAATTCCACGAATAAATACCGCTTAAATTTTTTCTTCAAACGGGACTATGGTAACACAGTTCCGTTTTTTCTTGGACACGTAGAGCGCCTTGTCGGCAAAAGAGAGCATGTCTGAAACGACTCCATCTCCGAATGTTCCGCCAAAGCTCATCGTTAACTTTACATTTGGGTAATCTTGCAGTTTGATTTTCTCTGCCTTGGCACGCATCTGTTCCAGTCTGATTTTTAGCACTTCATGACTGATCCCCTTGAACGAAATTAAGAACTCGTCGCCTCCATAACGTACTATGCGGTCCAGATTACGAACAGATGAATTCAATATCGATGCTACCGCAGTAAGTGCGGCATCTCCACACTGGTGACCGAAATTGTCATTAACGTCTTTGAAAAAGTCAATGTCGGCCATTACAACGGCTTGGCTGTTGCATGATGATAGTTTGTCGTCAAAATACTTGCGATTCATTACTTGTGTCAATGAATCCCTGTAGATTTTGTCGTTTATTTCCGTGATTTCGTTATGCTTGTCGGCAAAACCGAATAAAGTTGTTTCTTCACCAGTTCGAACAACCTTCATTTCGACATACTGGCCGAGTTCGTTGTGAAATATTTTTGACAAACTATTGCCGACTGGCAGGTATTCTTTGATATAGGACTCGTCTGTCACTTCTCGAACGCTAGCCCGATCCTCTTCGAGAACGGACATATTGATGAGTTGTTCAACAAGAGCCTTGAATGTAGGTTGTTCTTTTATGAGGCTTAGTGCGCTTTTGATTCGACTGCTTGCGCGAAGATATTCCACTTTTTCAGTTACAAAATCGACTCCGACAACGGAGGTGTATCCGTTCATTAGCGCATTGATCATGCTTTGTTGTTTGCGATTTTGCTCCAAGAGTACTTTCTCTTGTTCCAACTTTGTCATTTGCGCATTCACGTTTTCGACAAGGTACAGAACTCGGCGTAGTTTTTTGTCATCGCCTATGCGTACAAATATCGCCTTGCTCCAACCGTGAATTTTTCCATGAAAAATTTCTGAAATGACGTTCGCATTTTTCATGCGTTCCGGCAATGTTGAAAGAGTCGTAAAATTCTTGATGGTTTCAACACTTTCTGGACATGCTAGGTTTACCATGATATTGGTAAGACTTTCTTGTAGGGAGCTTCCGCATTTCATGAACTTATCGATGAATTCGTTGCTCTTGATAGGGAACACGGTCTTGTCCTCAAGATCAAGTACATGCATCGAAATGTACAGCTCAGTTGCGGCGTAAGTTATAGCTGTGAAAAATTCCGCGGAGTCCACAGGATAGTCTGCAATAAATTTTTTGTAATTGTCCATAGCATTTACCAAAAAATATTCCCTATACCTGAAAAAATATATTTATTTCAATGAAAAAAAAGAAGACCTTTTTCTAAATTTGGGCGCACAAATGCAGGCTTTTATGGATTACTACAGTTTAAAAATGCGTGCATCGCAGCAAGTGGGCGAGGGCGAACAGAAACACGAACAGCATATTTCCGGTGCAGAACGCATCGTGGGGCGGGACTCCGTCGAGGCGGTGTGTACGGCGATGGTGCGCCGCGCCATGAACCATTCCAAGGGCGACCCGGATTTTATTAACGTGAAAATCGAGAAGGTTCATGAAAGCGATATCCAGATTTTGAAGGCCTTGCCTGTGACACGAATTGATGTAGATACGTGGCAGGAAGGACTGGACAAGGCTTTTGGCTTGGTTAGTAAAGCTGTTGCAGAATGTGACGAGAGATTGCTTCGCGGTGCTCGCAATGACGTCGAAGCCGAAAGTAGCAGAAATGCTTGCATTTCTATTACTGAGGCGAAACAGTCATGCGCTTTGCGCAATGACACTCGCGAAGACCTCATTAAAGACTTTGCTCAAAAACTCCCTGAACTCTTGCGGGCGACTTTCCCGATGCGTGGGGCGATGCTTTACGACATTGCGACGGGCGAACGCCTGGAACCTGACCACGAACGCGGTGTGCGTGCGACATATATGGATGCTTTGCATTCGAGCGAAGTCGATGGTTGCAAGAATCATTTTAACGAAGCGATTGTGCTTGCGACCAAGGTGGCGAATGCTCCTGGAATGGTGGCTGAGTTTTGCGTGAGTGATGACCCGAATTATGTGACGGGCTATGTCGCGAGCAAGGAACTCGGCTATGTGCGTATCATGAAGATGAAGGAAATGGGTGACGAGAACGGAGGCCGCATTTTCTTGTTTGATTCGCGCAAGGCTTCTGCCGAAGAATGCATCGAGTACTTGCAGAAGAAAAAAGTGCTAGTGGATGTCTCCGCAAGTCATCCTGGAGCGACCGTAGAAACGATAGGATCCAATGAGAAATAGAAAGGCTAGATTGCCATCCTGAGTGGAGAACCGAAGGAAAATGGTTGAGTGCTTCGTAACAAGTCATCCTGGAGAAGCGAAGCTTCGAACGGGATCCAGAGAAAATTAGCATGAAAGAGAAAATTTTAGACTTATTTACGAAAGATGCATTAGAGTCGGCACGGGCGAACAACACTTACCGCTCGATGCGCTTGATGGAAACGCCTGAATCGTCGCGTGTGAAAATCCGCATGCCCGACGGCACTTCGCAGGAGCAGATTTTACTTGCTTCCAATTCTTATCTCGACTTGGCGAACGTTGATGAACTCAAGCAAGCGATGGCTCAAGCGGTTCTTGATTGGGGGACTGGTAGCGGTGGCGCTCGGCTTACGACGGGCAACAAGACTCCGCATCAGGAATTGGAAGAATTTATCGCCAAATTCAAGGGCGAAGAATCGGCTATTACGTTCAATACGGGCTACATGGCGAATGTCGGCACGATTTCGGCATTGTGCGGCAAGAACGACTTTATCTTTAGCGATGAACTGAACCACGCCAGCATTATTGATGGTATTCGCCTTTCCCGCGCCAAGTGCTTTGTGTATAAGCATAATGATATGGCAGATTTGCAGCGGGTGATTCAAGAAGCGGAAAAGGGACGTGCGTATGTGCCTACAGCGCCGGTTCCTCGTAAGCTCATCGTGACTGATGCTGTTTTCAGTATGGACGGCGACCTCGCGAATTTGCCGGAACTCTTGCGCATCGCGAAAGAAAATGATTGCCTTTTGATGATCGATGAAGCACACGCCACGGGCGTGCTCGGCAAGACCGGGCGCGGACTTGCCGAACACTACGGCTGTGCTCACGCCGATGTAACCGTCGGGACATTGAGCAAAGCCGTCGCCGCCGAAGGCGGCTTCGTGGCGGGCCCGAAGCAGTTGACTGAATTTTTAAAGAATAAATCTCGCAGCTTTATCTTTACGACGGCGATGGCTCCTGCCGTTGCCGCGGCAGCCTGCAATAACTTGCGCTACATCGATACGCATCCTGAACGCGTACAAAATCTGCGCAATAATGTGAAATTTTTCTGCGATGCCTTGCAACGCGAGGGCGTGAACGTTGAACTTTCTCCTTCTGCGATTGTGCCGATTGTCATCGGTGACGAAGCGAAGGCGATGCAGATTTCTGCGAAACTTCAGGAACAGGGAATCCTGATTCCTGCGATTCGCTATCCGACGGTCGCCAAGGGACAGGCCCGCTTGCGCGCAAGCCTGATGGCAACACATACGCGAGAACAACTCCAGATCGCAGCAACAACCATCGCTCAAATCATAAAAAAGCTTTGATTAAAAATATGACCCTCAAAAATCTCTCGTCTCTCGTCTCTCGTCTTTCGTCTAAATCCAAGGGATATTTCGTTACAGCAACAGGGACCGATGTCGGTAAAACTTTTGTGACCGCCCTTCTCGTTAAAAAGTGGCGTGATTCTGGTATCGATGCGGGCTACTACAAGGCCGCCCTCAGTGGCGCTGAATTCCGCGACGGCAAATGGGTCGCCGGTGACGCCGATTACGTGAAACGCATTGCGAATCTTCCCGATACGCAGGAACAGCTCGTGAGCTATGTCTATAAAGAAGCGGTCTCTCCGCATCTCGCTGCCCGCAAAGAGGGAAATCCCGTGGAATTGGCGAAAGTCCAGGCCGATTTCGAAGCAGCAACTAAACGACACAAATTCATTTTCGCCGAAGGTAGCGGGGGAATCATTTGCCCCATCCGCTATGATGTCGGCGCAGTTTCTTCTGGCGACAAATCTCAAAAGATTTTCCTCGAAGACATTATCAAGACCGTGAACCTCCCGATTCTCGTAGTGACGACGGCGGCGCTCGGCTCCATTAACGCCTGCGTGCTCACGGTAGAATATGCCCGTAGCCGCTGCCTAGACATCCGCGGGCTCATCGTAAACCGCTACGGCTCTAGCGGCAACCTGGAAATGGAAGACGATAACATCCGCATGATGCAAGACCTGACGGGCCTCGAAATCCTGGCAAAAGTAAAAGACGGCGACCTCGATTTAGGTGTGCCGCCGTTCTAAAGCTTGATATAGTGTGGATAACCAAGTTAGGTTGTTCTATCTGCAGAGGGATGCTTCAGTGGAAAAACAGGTGCCTTGACGTGTTGTGAACGGCTTATCTTTATCGTAGCCTTGCATACTCTGGACGACAATTTCAAGGGAATGGCTTTGGGGGTTTCCTTTAGTCCACTTGGCTCTAAATTTATATCTGTTTTGCCCGCCAGCTCCGGTTATAGCGGTGCTTGAGGCTCCGTTTAGAGCTTTACTGATAAAAAGAGGCTGACGTGGGTGTGTTCTCCACCAGTCAGAGCCGTTGATTTTTACTGGGTAGGCGACATAACTTTCTCCACTTTCTATTTTGTTGCCATTTTTATGGTCTCTAGCGTAAAGAATGTCGGCAACGGCGCCGAAACCGGCATCTTTGAAAGCGTCAGTCCAAAAACCACCACCTGTAAGGGCTCCGCACATATTATAGGCGTCTGTGAATCTGTTATTGTTTTTTGCTTGGTAATTGATGGCGAGCTC
>LVAE01000027.1 GCA_001603905.1 Fibrobacterales bacterium Fibro_02 | reverse complement strand
ACTTAACCGGTAATGAATATGGTTGTTCATGAACCCACTATTAAAAAACCTACAAATCCATTCCACTAGTTTCTTCTGGTGAAACAAACAATGGGATAGTGAAATTTGTTAATGGAGAGGGTGATGGAATTGCAGAAACATTCCCTTCGAATACAATTACTTTTGATATGTTTTGTCATGCTTTTTATCAGCCAAAATCTTATTATGCGGTTGGTCATGGTAGAGTAAATATCTTAAAGCCGAAATTCAAGATGAATAAGTATAATGCAATTTTTATTGCATCGCTTTTAGATAAAGAGGCATATCGTTTTTCATATGGAAGGGCTGTATATAGTTCGGTAGCCAAAAAAGTTCATCTATTACTTCCTGCCGTAAAAACCGCCCCCGACAAATACGAACCTGATTGGCAATTTATGGAAGACTACATCAAGTCGCTTCCGTATTCGTCTTGCCTTTAAGCAATAAAATACGGAGATGGTCGCGCATACCTAAACCTATCCGCCACATTAGAATACAAAATCCATACAATAGCCATAGGAGCATTCAAAACAAGCATCAAATATGGTTTGAAAAAGTAACGGCAGACACGGCCCTGCTCCTACGAACCTAACTCAACTAATGGGCTAAAGCCCAAGTTTCGTATATCGACAGGCTCAGGACCTTAACCGTGGCTAGAGTTAGGGGGATTCTTCCCCCTTTTTACAGGTCATCCGATTTTCCCTTAAAAAATTTATTACCTTTCACCCTACTGATGCAAGACGAGAAATACATACTGGTGGATAGCGAAGAATCGCTCGCGAATTTGCTGGCGGATTTGGAGCTGTACGAAATGGCCGCGGTCGATACCGAGGCAGATTCCATGTACCATTACACCACCCGTCTTTGCCTAATCCAGATTACTATCGGCGAACACCATTACATCGTGGATCCGCTTTGCGGTTTGGACCTTGCACCCCTGTTCAAGGCAAGGGCGATGCAGACCCTCATTTTCCACGGCGCCGACTACGATTTGCGACTGCTGTGGCAAACCTACGGATTTTCGCCGAAGCATATTTTCGACACGATGCTCGCTGCGAAGATTCTAGGCGAAGACCGCCTGGGGCTTGCCGACCTGGTCCGAGAATACTTTGGCGAGGAACTCAAGAAAGAGAACCAGCGTGCCGACTGGACCACGCGTCCCCTGCCACTCGAAATGTGCGAATACGCCATTCACGACACTTTCTACCTGCACGAACTTTGCGCGATTCTCGTCGAAAAGCTGCAGGCGGCCGGCCGTATGGAATGGCTTACCGAACAGTGCGACGCCCTGATTGAACACGCGAAACACCCGGCTCCCCCGAAAAAGGATCCGTGGCGTGTTTCGGGTTCGGCTCCACTTTCGCCGTGTGCTCTCAACATTCTCAAAGCCGTTTGGGAATGGCGCGAAAAACAAGCCGAAGAACTCGACCGTCCGCCCTACAAGGTGATGCCAGTCGAATTGATGCTCGTGATCTCCCGACGCATCGAGGCAAGCTACCCGAACGTGAACGTGGAAAAGCTGCCGAAGCTTCCGCGCAACTTCCGCGACGAACGTCTGGACTCATTTGTCAATATGCTACAGACGGCAGTCAGCCTGCAGCAGAGCGATTGGCCCGAACGCCTCCCCAAGGCCCCGCCCCCGCCGGTAGTGCCGAACTCCGACTTGCTTTCGGTACTCAAGACCTGGCGCGACTTGAAAGCAGAAGAACTGGAACTCGATCCGTCGCTGTTAGCGAACAAGGCGCAGCTGATCTGGCTCGCAGCTCCTGGCGACATGCCATGGGGAACCCGTTTCGAAGAAGCACACCTGATGAACTGGCAGCGTTCCCTTTGGACTGAAATTCTGCAGCAGAACCTGCCCAGCGCAAAGCGCGTAGGAGACCCCGACTAAGCGCACCACTTTCAACAAGCAACCGCCCGCTCCTTGACCCGTTTTTCGAACCCGTTAAACCCCGCAGGCATTTTATGGAATCTATACTACTCGTCTCTCTTTTACTCATTGTGATTTTCGGCTCCAAGCCGCTTTTCGAGATGTTCCGTAAAAAGCGCGAAGGCGAGGAACTCATCGGAAACCCGTGGGAAGAAATCCACGCCATTCCAGGCTACAAGGAATCGCGCAAGGTAGCCGCTTTCTATCCGCTCACAGGCGAACCGAACATCATGCCGATTATTGAACAGCTCGCCGACGAAGGACGCCTGTTGCTCCCCCGCTGCACCGGTCCCACCACCATGGAATTCTGCCACGTGCAGAGTCTTAAAAAAGACCTGGCCAAGGGAAAATTCGGCATTATGGAACCGCGTGGCGACCTCCCCGCTTACACCGGCGACTTTACAGTGTTCCTGGTTCCCGGCACCAAGTTCAACCTGACCGGCGAACGATGCGGACACGGCAAGGGCTACTACGACCGTTTCTTGGCGAAGTACCCGGACACCCATAAGGCGGGAATCGCAACACCCAAGCAAATTAGCGTGGAACCGCTTACGCAAAAGCCCACCGACATCAAGATGAATCAGATTATTATTTGTAGGGAAAAACCCTAAGGAAAAGAATATGGCATTCGACAACAAGGACAAGGATTTCAACAACAACCGTCGCGAAGGTTTTGACGGGGAACGCCGTAGCTTCAGAAGCCGCGGCGGATTCGGTCGCGACAACTCCGACCGCAACAGCTTTGATCGCAACCGTGAACACCGAGAAGGTTTCGAAGATTTTCGCCGTCGCAAGACCGACGGGGAACGCCGCGTAAGTTCCGGCGATCCGGACAATGCCCCGCAAACTGCGATTGGCGGCATCCGCGAAGTGACCGACCTTCTAGAACGCAGCCCCATGCAGGTTCATCGCGTGCTCTTTATGCACCAGTCGGGCAACCCCAAGCTCTATGAGCTGCAGAAACTTGCCAAGCGCGTCCACGTGCACGTGCAACAGGTCGATTCCAAGGTGCTCAGCAGCTATGTGCAGCAGCACCATGGCGTAGTCGCCCTGCTCAACGAAAAGGAACTTCTCGTATGGGAAGACATCCGCGAGGACTATTTCAAGGCAAAGGCGAACGGCGAACGCAAGCTGATTGCCGTGGGCACCAACATCGAAGACCCGCGTAACCTGGGCGCCTGCATCCGTAGTGCACTCGCCCTGGGCGTAGACCTCCTGATGCTCCCGGCCAAGGGCATGTGCGGCATTACACCGGCAGTGGCCCGCTCTGCCGCAGGCGCACTCGACAAGATGAAGATTTGCCGTCCGAACAACCTGGAAGCGGCCGTCGGCGAGCTCAAGCTCGCGGGCTACCAGATTCTCGGCCTCGACGCCGACACCGAAACGAACCTCGCCGGATTCGAATTCAGCGACCAGGCAGTGATTGCCGTTGGTGGCGAAGACGTTGGCCTCCCGCCGTTTATCCGCAAGCAGTGCGACGCCGTACTCCGTATCCCGATGATGCCCGAAGCACATTCTTACAACGCCTCGGTGGCTCTCTCACTCGGTCTGTACGAATACGCAAGACTGCGCATCAAGTAATTTTGTTGCTTCACAAGGAGGCTCTCTATGCGAACCCGGATTCTACGTCTTTTCGCATGCTCGCTAGCATTTGCCCAACCCGACGCAAATCCACAGCAGCAGACGCCTCCGGAAGCATACAATCAGCAAAATGCTTCACCTGTTATGTACGGAGTCTATGCCCCGCAGAGCGGCAATGAGAACGTTGCTTATGGGACTTACGCCCAAAATAACGAAGTTGCCGAAATGTCGCTACCCGCGACCGACAGCATCGCTGCCGAACGCGCCAAGGAAGATTCGCTGAAAAATGTTGTGTGGAATCAAATGGAAAGCAGTTCCCTTTTCGCGGGGTTCCACATTTCCTTTGGACTTGCAGGCATATACAACAGCGAGAAAGTCAAGGGACAATACACTCCCGGCTCGAACAAGACAAGCGAAGCGGATCCCTTCAAGGGAACAATCGGATTCAATTTCGACTTGGGCCTAGCAGGAATGTACAGACCCATCAAGTACGCCGGGCTTTATCTTGAAGCGGACTTCAGGCTTTCCTATTTCACGCGGGAGTCAGACGAATACTGCAAAGATGTCAAGATGTTCGGGAAGACAAAATGCGAGCCCCTTGACGAAGACTTTTTGTTAATCGGCTTCGACTTTCCCCTATTGCTCCGCATCTACCCGACAAGAAACTTTTTCCTGGAAGCGGGTCCCAGCTTACGCTTGAACGTATACGGTTCTAGGTCATTGAGCGAAGATACCGACTGGAGTCTTTCCACCAGCGACGACGAAAGCGAGAACAACGACTCATACCAAGAAGATCTTGGCGGGTGGGATTGCGAGACCGTCGGCTATTCCCTCGTTTTCGGGATCGGCTACACCACCGTTGCCATGAGCGAAACGACCACCCTGACGGGAGGAACCAAAGTGTCACCGATTCCCGTCGAACTGTCTTTCCGGGTCATTGTAGACCAAACCAATCTGGAAAAACAGGAGGGCATCCAGCTGAACAAGAAATACGGAACCTACCGCGAAGCCTCCTCAGCACGCAGCTGGTCCATCAACCTGTCCTTCACCGTTTTTGGCGGAGTCTGGTAAAAAAGCCCCGACATATTCCAACTTGGACTATCAATTTCACCCCCATAGGGGGTGTTTTTTTTATTGCAGGCTGATTTTTACTCACAAATTGGTATATATTTTTCCATAAGAAGGAAAAATATGGATTTTAACTCTTTGTTGTCAAAATATAAGGCCAAGGCGTGCATCGTCTCCATCGATTTCTACGAAGACGAAACATACGGGAACATCCGCATTCTCGAGGGAAACAAGGCGCACTACGACGACATGGCCGCCATCGGCCACCCTTTTGTGCCTAATTCTCCATACGAGGCCTGTTTTCCCCAAAATCGAAATTTCGAGGACTACTGTTTTCGCTGCACACGCAGCGGCAGACCTCAGCACGCCTACGTGGAACTTTACACCATGGGCCTCTGGTTGAACATGTTCCTGATTCCGATCGAATCGGACAAGCCGAACACCGGCTACTGCATTTACGTGTACGACGTGTCCCCCAAGGTGGATTCCGACGCCATGGTCGATCTCTCCGGTGACGTCGCATCTGAAGTGCTAAAAGCCTGCGTCAAGCTCCGCAGTTCAAACGACATCAAAAAGACCTTCCAGGAGGTCATCGAAGACATCCGCGGCCTATGCGACTCGGAACACTGCTGCATTTTGCTAACCGATTCAGAAACGCGCACCTGTGAAATCCTTGGTGACGCACTCAGCAAAGAAACAAAACTTCTCCCCATGTCCACCTACCTAGATGGTTTCTACGAAATCACGGAAACCTGGGCCGAAACTCTTGGCGGAAGCACCTGCATTATCATCAAAGACCAACACGATATGGAGCACCTGCATGAGCAAAGCCCCATCTGGGCAGAATCGCTTGTGGGTGCCATGGTCAAGACCATCGTGCTGTTCCCGCTGCGATTCGACAACAAGGTACTCGGTTACATGTGGGCTATCAACTTCAACGCAGAAAACACCATCAAGATTAAAAAGACACTTGAACTGACGACCTACTTCCTCGCCTCTGAAATTGCGAACCACTTGCTTCTGAAGAAACTTGAAATCATGAGTTCCATTGACTCGCTCACGGGAATCAAGAACCGCAACGTGATGAACATCCATGTGGACCAGATTGTTGATGGCACGAAGCCCATGCCAGAGGCGGTTCTCTTTGTCGACCTCAACGGGCTCAAGCGAGAAAACGACGAGAAGGGCCACAGCGCAGGCGACAAGATGCTCTGCACGGCGGCAAAGATTCTGCAAAAGGTTTTCCGAGACGGTGACGTGTACCGCGCCGGCGGCGACGAATTTATGATAATGATTCCTGAAATCGCAGAGGACGAAGTACCGAAGCGTATCCAGCAAGTCCACGATGTCGCCAAGGCAAAGGACATCCATTTTTCAATCGGGGCATGCCACGGCGGAAAGGACATCCGCAAGGCAATGCACACCGCCGACGAACGCATGTACGCCGACAAGAACGCGTACTACGAAGCGCACCCCGAAGAAAAGTACAGATAACGTTTTTACAAGCTCGGGAGATGCCCGACTAAATCGGGCAAGACATTTTCACTTCACCACAAAGAATTCACCCATCGTTTCTTTGTAGATATTCCCGTAATTTTTTACGTTGTACAGTTGCACATGCGAACCTGAAATTTTACTGGCGAGTTCAATATACATATCCCTTAAAGTAGCATCGGGCTGTTCCGCAAGCAGTTCCATAAACCCGCGAGTAAAATAATTGCTCAAGTATACGCCCATTTCTTCGTTTCGTTCATCCGCCTTGCTTGTTTCATAAGGCGATGCCGCCGTCAGGAAAACGACCCCTGGAACATTTGCACGTTCCGCCGTTTCACCGAGGCCTCCACTATAGCAGGCTTCTACGGCCACCAACACCTTGCGGTGCGGGATCTGTTTCACCAGCGAAATAATCTGTTCGTAACTGATTTTATTTTTACCATATTCCAAATAGCCCGGAGTTCCGTGGCCACTCCAGAAAACAAAAACGTTGTCCGTCGATTTGGCCTGAATCACCTTGGGTAAACTCTTACTCGATTTTCCAGTCAGGACATCCTTCATTTTCAGGGGATCAAGTGAGCTTAATTTGTAATCAATCACATTCGGTTCATACACGTTGTCGCCATTCAAGCGAACAAACAATTCCCCAGGGTACAAGTTTCGTTCGTGATTCACAAGATCATCTTCGGCAATCACGATAATGTGGTCATCGTTATAACCCATCTTCTTAAGTTTCTGGTAGAAGGCAAAGATGTCCGCCTGAAACCGGTAATTTGCCCACCCCGAAGAAGCCGCCACCAAAAGAGCCCAACGTTTTGAGACATCCTCATAAGAAATATTCGTATCTGCGTTATCGAAAAAACTCGTATCTACATCGGCCTTAAAAAAGTCCAGCCAATTATCCTGCGGGTTCACCGAATGTTTTGAATTATCGTTGCTGGTATAATCATTCGTCACATATTTGTGGTCGGCAATATTCCATCCGCGATACACCGAGCCGCTCACACTATTGTCCCGATTCTGGAAAGTCCACGAGCTCGACACACCCGCTAAATCAGGCAAACGTCCGTTCTGCAACGCCTTGAAGTTTTCCTGCATTCCGGCAATCATCCAATCGCCACCGACGCCGTCTCGACCTTCTAGCACCGCTCTAATGGATTCGTTCAATTCCAGTCCCGACGAAACGGAATAAGAAGCAGCATACGCCAAGATATACAAGGCATCAAAGAAATGCGTCTCGCCATTGAGAATGTCATCGTTAAAATGCTCACGGTAAGCCTGCGCAAAACCGGACTCCGGCCTAGCATATAAATCAAAGCCTCGGTAGAAATCATAGTGAAGATGTTTCACGATAGAATCCGAAGCAAAGTTGCTGGAGCAAATGATGTGAACACCTCCGCGAGAGTCCACCCCCTGTTGATACAGTTCATCATCGAGAGCTAACGCCATCTTGTCATCATAAGGTTCAAACAACAATACACTGTACGGGTTCTTACGATTCAAAAAACTGCGCACAAGCGATCTCAATTCAGTCTCGTCGCTATACAGGAAAATCCTATCAATTTTCAGTCCAAATTCTTCGGCCATAAAGCCAAGCCAGTCTACATAGGAACTGACTAGATTTCCATTCAATTCGCTAGAAGGCGCCAATAGAGTGAGCTCTAGTCTATCCGCATAAGAACCTATCGAAGAACTTGCCAAATGCGAGAAGGCCGATTCTATCAGCATAAAATCATTTTCAACCAAATTCCACAGATTTGGCATATTGGCAAAGGTACGCTGATATTCCACGTTTGACGCCTTCGGCGAGAGAATCGGTTTTGCGCTCTGTTGCAAAAGCTCCGCCATACGGTACGCCTTGTCCGATTGCGTGGGGCCAACAACAGCCACATAGTCCGTATCATGCGCGACCTTTTCCATATAGGCATCGATATCGGAATCATCCTGATTCTTAAATTCCAGCTGTAGTTTTACCTTCTGGTCAAGCCCCTCTTGGGCTTTTTCCATATTCTCCAAGGCCCATTCGGCACTGCGTTTCCAGCGAGGCATTTCAGAGGTCTTTGCCATGACAGCGACCTTGTACTTGTGCGTTTTCGCATCGGCCTTGGATGACGACGGATTGTCGGAACAACCGCATAGGAAAAGTATTGCACAAGTCAAAAGCAGCGCGAGTTTATTGATTTGCATGGCGAGCCTCCTCGCGAACTGCTTCGTCATAATACTTATCATGGCGGGCTTCAAAATTTTTCGTATCGCCAAAATTTTTGTTGAATACAATCGCCGTTGCGCCATCCCCCAGACCCAAAGAACGGAAACGCGGCCATTCCTTACCTGAAATCCATTCGTCCAGATAACGCACCACAATATCCTTGATGGCAATCGTCAACGTAAACGGCACCGTGGGCAACACACCGCTCTGGTCAACATCCATCCCTATCATAAAATCGCCCGACAACGTGTAATCAATCATCGCACGGCGAGCCCCCTTAATGGCGCCTCCCAGCAGCGGGAATATCGCCGATACATAATTAGTGTCTTGGGTATAAAGTATCGAGAACATTGCCATGTAGGCTAATTCAATATCATTAAACGCAGTTTCATCATTCTCTGTTTCAGACACATAAACAATCGAGAGAGAATCCTTTACCGCCTTGTGAGCGTCATACCCTTTCCTAAAGCCGTCTATTGACGTTTCAAGAGTCGTAAACCCGGGAGCTGCCGCCAGGATTATGCACGGGTTAATGCCCAGAATGGCTCCCGACAAGTAACTTGCGCCATAGCGGTCAATCGAGAATGAATATACATCTTGCGGAAGGCCCGCCGAGTCGGCCTCAAACAACAGGACCTTGTTCCCGTCACCCGAAAAACGGATGTCAAGTTTTTGCGCCAACCCGGCATACGCCGAAGACGCCAGAATAAGCAACGAGGAATCCGTGTCGGCATTTTCCTTGAGCCACGCCTTTACAAGGGAATCCGCCTCGTCCATAGATTCCGGTTGCAGCAGACGGAAGGGCACTCCACTATCTTCATTAAACCGGAATAGTCCTGCCAATATTTGGTCATTATAGCTGTTGTCGCCAATGCCGTTGATACTTGCAATCAAAGTGATGTTTGCAATTCCTGAATTATTTTCAGAAGCACCCACAGACTCGCTATCGGAACAAGCGAGCAAGGCAAACAGTAAAAACAACCCAAAAACAAATCTAATCATCACTAATACAAAATAAGAAAAATTCCCCCAAGTGGGGGAACTTTTTGTTATACAGGTAAATTTATCGACTGGTCTTTTTTATTCCTGGATGATGCGGAGTTGCACAACTGAAGGATCATTATACGGAAAATCAAAGACACTCGCATCGTACTTTATATAAACAGAACCTATCTTACCATCCGGATTGACATAGCCATAAAAGTTAAAGTCCTTATCTCCCCACTTAACCGCACTAAAACCAAGTAAGCCACATTCTTTCTCTGAATCGCAATCTTTTTTTCTAAGCATCGCTTTTCCTATATTTGACAAGCCACTCTTTTTAAACTCATTTTCGATACTTTTGAAAACCGTATCAGATGGAATTTTCCAACCCAGCGGAACATATTCTTCAACCTCAGTTGCATCGTAACGTCTCCATATAGGGGCCGCAGATGACCAAAATACATCACCAGACCCAGGTTGTCTAAAAAGGCCTTTTCTCGTTATGCTACCTGCATAGTCTTGACGAATCCAAATATGGTCGAAAATTTTGACTAGCGGATAATTATGATCAACATCTGCGTATCCAGTTTCATCAATAATTTTCGAAGCCAAATAAGAATCTTCAACCGTACCCACATGAGGTTCCGTACCTTCTGGCGGCACGCTTGTCACAGACGCACCACGGATATAGAGCTTCTCTGCAGAGCCAAAGTCCAGGTTTTCATATTCAACAATGGCCGCATCGGTGCCGTTCCAACTCACACGAGCGGGTTTGTGGTCCTTGTCGCCAATGTAGAAACCCAGGTTAAAGCGAGCCTTATTGTTGATTACAGGGTAAATGACCATTACCTTTTCCTTTAGGTTCAGGAGCGGCACGAACTCCAACGCAGCCTTCGCCACCAATTGCCCACCTAAATAAACATCCTTAATCAGTGTGTTGTTGTCCAGGTCCTCAATTTTAGGAACATCGATTTCGGTCACGGTTCCGCACTCGTAATAGGCATCAAAGTCCGACGCAATCTGCTTACTTTCCATGTATTCCTTAAGCAATTTTTTACGCTTTGCCGTTGAATCGCTGATTGTCTCGTCAATCAATTCGTAAAGCGGCACAACGCCGTTGTCCATGAATCCAATGAGGGATCCACCTTTTTCTTCAATTACCGATTCTTTCCAGCTATTTACGTCATCGGCATTTAAGACCTTTGAATTAGACAGAGCGAGAGCCTTTTTGTCATCTCCTCCCAAAACGTTTACATCGATGTTCAGATTCGAAAGGTTTTCTTCAAAGCTCTGCGACATCTTCGTATCTACCGATGCATCTATTTTAGCAAAAGCACCTTTGTAGGCAGCCTTGGCAAAAACTGAGATATCATATTTAGAAGTAATTTTGGACACATCGGCTGTCATCGATTGGCGAATGCGCCCACCTAATCTTGCTCCCAATACTACATGAGTTCCATATTCATCTATGAGCGCTTTGAACCCCTCATTATTGGTGGGGTAATACTTGTTCAGGCCGTTGATAGAATTATAGGCAAAACGCTTCATATACTCTTTTCTTAGCAATCTCAAAGGAATATCCGTGCTGACACTTTGGGTAGCAAGATCTAAATAAGTTAATGCATATTCGTATTTACTTTCAGATGCCTTTTTCATATCAAAGGACGATTTCATTTCTGCAGAAAATCCGCCAAAACTACCGCTGATATTAGCCTTGGCACCCAATTCAAAGCTGATATCTGCAATTGTCGAGCCCGTAACACTTGTGGTTTTTAAACTGACATTTGTGGAACCGAATGAAATTCCTTTTTCTTCGGCCAGTCTTTCGGTATCGAAAATTTCACACTTAAGAGAAGCGTAATCAGCATAACCGCCGGTAATGGCATTATAGCCATAGCCAACAGCATATACTTTGTTGGTCTGGGTATAACCCGCATTATCTTCGTAATCGCCACTGTATTTTTGCACCACAGTAATGGTCTTGTTCAAGCTTGTGTCTTCAGGGAACACAATATGCAAGTCACCCACATACCGGTCGTCCCAATCGTTGGTAGTCAAGCGCATTTGGATAGTGGCATCTCCCTCGCCTGAATCCTGGCTGATTGACTGAATAAAACCAGTCTCATCCTCAATGCGCCATTTTCCGTCGGCCTCGATCTTGAGATCATAGGTGCTGTCCATCATGTCGAACATCAACGTGTCGCCGACAGTTTTGCCAGACACTTCTACCGAAAGCGCCGTTTCCTTAGCAGAGGAGCCACTAGACTCATCCGAATTGGAGCAAGCAGTAAAACCAATGGCTGATGCGCACAGGGCGGACGTAGCCACAGAGAATTTGAAAATCCGGGGGTAGTTCATGATTTTTCTCCTTCTTTTGGGAAAACACTTTTTTCAAAACTTATAGTTTTTTTTTTACAAAGTCAAGAGAAAAATTTTCCAAAGCTATTCCAATTTGGAATAATCTAAATACAGAAAAGCGGACCACAAAGGTCCGCTTCTTTCAAATCTTTCGATTGTATTAGAACTGGCTCAGGAACCTCTGGTCGTTGCTCGTCAGCAAACCGATTTCCGGGATAGCGTGGCGCAGCATGGCGATACGGTCGAGACCGAAGCCGAATGCAAAGCCCGTGTACTTTTCGGAATCAATGCCGCAGTTCTTGAACACGTTCGGGTCCACGGAACCGCAACCGCCGATTTCCATCCAGCCGGTTCCCTTGCAGCGACGGCAACCCTTGCCACCGCAGAACACGCAGCTCACGTCCATTTCGGCGCTGGGCTCCGTGAACGGGAAGAAGCTCGGGCGGAAACGCGTCTTAAAAATCCAAAAAAAAGCCTTAACATCATTACCTTAATGATAAAAAAATTCCCTCAAACGAGGGAATATTTTTGTTGTTCTGAAAAACTAATCCTTTAGACAACGAACACTGAGTCCATAGCGATCAGCCCTAGGACGCACTGCAGCCGAATCATTATCGAAATTTAGGGAAACTAAGTAAAAGTAATTGCCTCCATAACCTGTCGATGCCCAAAACTGAGTTTCTTCGTCCATGCTATAATAAGTATTTTTAATCGAGTAACCTACGGGTAACGCAGAGAATTTGTAGTCATCATTCCCGTTACCTTCGCTCTTCCATCCAGAGGTAGATTTGAGCGCCTTGCCAGCAGCGGCTTCACCCCCAAGTTCATTTATTAAAGTAAGCCATTCAGCTTTGCTCGGCAAATGCCAGCCGTCTGGACAAGCATTTTTTGCCGCATAATAGTTATAGAGTCGGCCGTATTTTCGACAATTTGCTTTATCATCATTGAAACAATAAGTATGACCTCCTTCCGAATCATACCTGAGATTTTCAGCCATCCAAACCTGTGACTTAATTACCGTCGTTTTATACATTCTCCAATCGCGGTGATCCAGCAATCGATTTTTCATCTCATCAGCCCCCATAAGACCATTAAGCGTATTTATCGCACAATCTTCTATAGCAATCCCAGCCCCCCCCAAAATGCCACAAACGATAAATGCCATTGCTACAGAATCATCTGCATTCATATTATCTCCATAATCACCACTATACACCTGCCATACATCCATTGATGTATTCAGATCCGTATCCTTAGGGTATACAACCCGCAATTCTCCCTTAAGTCGCTCATCGGAATCATTCTTTTTTACATGGATTTTTACAACCGCATCACCCGAGCCTGATTCGGGATAAATCGAATCAATGAAAGTCGTCCCATTTTCAAAACGCCATTCTCCGCTGGACTCCACACTCATTTCGTAAAGACCTTCACCCATGCCAAGAATCAGCGTATCGCCATTGGCAAGCACATCACCAACCCAGATAGAGAGCACGTTGTCTTCACCGTTTGCGTCACTAGAACTGTCCGAATCCGAACAGGCGATGAAACCGACCGCACACAAAGCAAGTGCGATTATCGTGATTTTATGGTTTTGTGCAAATCTCATGATTTTTCTCCTTCTTTTGGCGAAACACTTTGTTTCAAATGTATAGTTTTTCACACCAAAGTCAAGAGAAAAATTTTTTGATGTTATTCCAAGTTGGAATAATCTATATACAGAAAAGCGGGCCGCAAGGTCCGCTCGTTCGCAATCTAAGGTTTTGATCGTCTCTCGTCTGTAGCCGCGAAGCGGCGTCCTTTCGTCTAGACTAAAACTGGCTCAGGAATCTCTGGTCGTTGCTCGTCAGTAAACCGATTTCCGGAATCGCGTGGCGGAGCATGGCGATACGGTCGAGGCCGAAGCCGAATGCAAAGCCCGTGTATTTCTCGGAATCGATGCCGCAGTTCTTGAACACGTTCGGGTCCACGGAACCGCAACCGCCGATTTCCATCCAGCCCGTTCCCTTGCAACGACGGCATCCCTTGCCACCGCAGAACACGCAGCTCACGTCCATTTCGGCGCTGGGCTCCGTGAAGGGGAAGAAGCTCGGACGGAAACGCGTCTTGACGCCTTCGCCGAACAGCTTGTTCATGAATACCTGCAGCACACCCTTGAGGTCTGCAAAGCTGATGTTCTCGTCGACCACGAGGCCTTCGCACTGCTGGAACATCGGGGCGTGGGTCGCATCGTTGTCGACGCGGAACACGTGACCCGGAGCAATCATGCGGAACGGCGGCTTGTGCGTTTCCATGTAGTGGATCTGCGTACCGGAGGTATGCGTACGGAGCATCACCTTGTCGTCCACGTAGAACGTGTCCTGCATGTCGCGGCTCGGGTGGTCAGGAGGCGTATTGAGTGCCTCGAAATTGTACCAGTCCGTTTCGATGTCACGACCGAAGTCCACTTCGAAACCCATCTGGCTAAAGAAGTCGATAATCTCTTCGCGCACGTCGTAGAGCGGGTGCGTCGAGCCCGCCGGGATGCCCGCACCCGGGAGCGTGGTATCTACAAAGCCGCTTTCCAGCTTCTTCTGGAGGGCAGCCTGGTTCGCGGTCTCGATAGCCTTGTCGATTGCCTCGGAGACGGCGACCTTAAGTTCGTTCACGAGCTTGCCGTAAGCCGGACGTTCCTCGGCGCTGAGCGTGCCCATCTGCTTCATGAGGTCGGTCACGGCCCCCTTCTTGCCCAGGTACTTCACGCGGAGGTTGTTAACGGCTTCTTGGTTCGTAAGGTCGGTTTGCGCAAGTTCTGCGTCAAACGCCTGCTTCACATTGTTAATAGCTTCACTCATAGTGGCCGTAAAGATAGATTTTTTTTCATGCTCCAGCTGCCGATTTTTTTGCCGTCGTGCTCAATTTCGCATTCGTGAAAGACCTCGTAGCCGCGTTTGCTGTAAAAAGCGAGATTTTCCCGAGAATTCGTAAATAGGGTCAACTGCTTGCCGCCACGCTCTCGCACGTATTCTTCCATATAGGCCAGAAACTGCGTGCCGACGCCCTGCCCCTGCGCAGAAGGATCCACTTCGAGCATGCTGAGATACCAAATGTCCAACCCTGATTTCTGAAAATCGTGGCAGGGCATGCTGGCGTTCTCGTCCATAGCAACGAATCCGTTGATGTCGCTCCATTTCGTATTGAGGTACACGCGCCAGAAGCCGTGTATAATGTATTGGAACGCGGAAGGCTTCTTGAAGCCGGGAGCCTCCAGGGTTGCGCGGGCAACCAGCTTGCCGTCCCGATGCGCCGCCAACAAATCAGCCTTTCCATAGCATGTTTTTAGGACGCATTGCATAAAAATCTGCAGTCCCTTTCGGCTTTTTTCCCTATCAGGGAAATAGAGCGTAACGTAGTCATAATCTTCGTACGCCCTGGCCATAATCAAGCCGGCTTCGTCGAGTTCTTCGCGAGTCTGTAATCCGAATTCAAGTTCTTTTGCCATATAGGGATACCCTCCTGCACTTGCACACCAACCCAAACCGCCATTCTGGTTGGTTCAATTTTTCCGTCTATTTGCAAAACTAAACATTTTTTCGCTTTTCGGTACACGAAAAGAAAAAAAATTTAAATGCGCGAAGTTTTTTGAAAAAAAAACACCCGTTTTAGGGGATACGCACCTATAAAAAGACATTTAAAAGAGAATTTATAGGTACAAAAACGCAAAAGAATTAAAACACTCTATAGTCCAATACCTATAAAGCAGACACTACAAAGTTATTTATAGGTACAAAAAAAACATTCAAAAGCCATTTTTAATTCATACAAACTAAAAATGCACCTATAAAAGCTTATTTTGGGGGCCATTTATAGGTCAAGATTCTGAAACATCTTGTAAAGAGACCTATAAAAAACAATTATTGAAGCAATTTATAGGTACCGTAGGCAAAGAACGCCCCTTTTTTGCAAAAGGCAATACGCAAAGCGCGATACGCAAAACGCGAGAATTTCGCGGAACGACTATTCCGATTTCGCTTTTCCGGTGAAATTTACGCTCGTAATCTTGAGGACGGTCACGGCGGCGGCCTGTGCGGGCGTGAATTCGAACTTGTGCGGCGCGGCAGACTGCGAGGCAGCATACATAGACGGCGCCGAGCCTGAGGCGTGCGGAGCACCTGCGGCTTGTCGTTCCATCAGGAGCGAGAGTCCGCGGCATTTTTCAGCAACGTCCTCGACAATTTCGGCCTTGCCCTGCCCGACAACGCTCGCATAAAAGCGTCCGCTCTTGCAATAAACATCCTCGTGAATCTCGATGCGGTTCTCGACGCACATGCTGAATGCGACATTCGGATTCTTGCGAATGCAGTCGAGTTTCTTGCCAACGTGAGCGCAGTGAAAATACAATTCAAGAAAACCGTTTTTCAGGCTATACCCGAACGACAGCGGAATCACATAGGGCACGCCAGCATCGTCCATCATCGCGACATGGCAGGTCGTGCATTGTTCAATAATCTTCGCGATATTTTCGTCACCTAAAACTTCTCGGTCCTTGCGCCTCATTTTTAATCCTTTATGCAGCGAATGGAGTAGGCATTATCTTTAGAGCCAGAATTAAAGAGCGTGTATGTTTTATCAAACAGGTGTAAGAAATAGGCATAAAGCTTGGTTTCCTCGCTAGCAAACCAAAAGAAAGCGACCCTTTCATCAGCGGCATTAAATTCCCCGCTATTGTCTCGCTCTGTATCACCATACATTCTCGTTTTGCAGAACTCCCCTGCAGGTATAGCAGAAAAACCGAAACAATCAAAATTAGGATTCACTTCATCGCCATCCCACCGTTGAGACTTAAGACACGTTCCAGCATAAGATTCCCCTCCAATTTCAGAACGCATAGTGATCCATTCTTCCAACGAGGGCACGTGCCACCCCTGCGGACAAATTCCCTGAACTTTTTCGGGAAGTTCGCAAACCTTGTGCAATCCGCAATCCAAGCCTTCTGCGGATAATGCGACGGAATCAATCGCTGCAGCCCAGGTATAGAGGCGCCCAGCAACTTCACATTTTTTAGGGTCATTACCATAGCACCAGCTTTTACCCAAAAGGCTCGGAGTTTTGACACTGTCAGAATAGTTGAGATTTTCAGCCATCCAAACCTGTTCGCCAATTTTTACCGTCTTGTAGACTTTACCATCTCGTTCGTCAGTGATAGACTCGTATTCGATTTCAGGATTCAAATAATCTTCTTTAGGAATACTCCAATCAAAGCACCCCTCGCAAGAGGAAGAGGACTCCACAACGCTGCTGCTAGATTCGTCAGGATTATTCTGATTCCATTCAGGGCCTTCTATTTCAAGGAGACCTTCCTGCCATTCGCCTCTATAACAGGTATAGACGTTTCCTTCTTTATCGCGCCCTTGATAGCCTTCGTAAATCCCCTTATCTTCGCACGGACCGAGCAGTTCCTCGAGCGATTGCTTTGCAGACGAAGAAGATTTTTCCTTGCTGCTACTAGAGATTGCGGCGCCGCTATGTTCCTCGCTACTTGAAGACGAAATTTCCTTTTGCGGTTCTCCGCCATTAGCGTCCGTCGAAGACGAATCGTCCCCACACGCGGCAAGAAGTGTTATTATACAAAAAGCGGCAACAGATTGCTTCGCGATGAAATTTTTCATATTTGTCTCCTTTTCCCAAAAACTTTTTTTGAAATATAATTTTTTCTCTTTTAAAGAGAAATTCCGCATCGTGCGACGCCCCACTCATTTACACACCTCTTACACAAAAAGAAGTTTACTTTCGTTGTTTTTTACAGCAACGGAAAGTATTATTGAAATATTGCCTTGACCGGAGACTCGGTCTATATTACAAGAAAAAGGGAGTACTATATGAAAATGCTGAAATTGCCTGTAATTGCAACATCCGTCGTCTTGGGCCTCATGGCCTGTTCAGAGGACAATGGTACCAACACGGTTCCCCAAAGCAACGACCCCATTTCTGTAGATAATCCCGCCGGCAACAACATCCCCGGCGCAGAAATTCCCGGCAACGAAATTCCCAACGAGCAAATTCCCGGCAATGAAATTCCTGGTAGCGACATTCCAGGCATCCAGACTCCCGACTTTGGACTTTCTAGTGCAAGTAACGAATTTCCCGGCGGTGAACTAGGCGGCAATGAAATTTTCAGCTCCAGCAGCATCGTTTCGGGCAATGACAATCCTGGCAATCCGAACCAAGAATCCGGCGATAACGAAAACGACAACGAAGATTCCAGAACCCTGGACGGCACGCAGATTCTCTTGAAACTTGCGGGCACATCGGCTACCGTCGAAAACAATAACGGCTGTGTCGAAGTTGCAGACAAAGTTGCAACAATCACCTGTCCAGGCGCCTATTATGTAACAGGCGAATCCACAGACTTCCAAGTGGTGGTGAACACTCCAGGTGCCGAAAACGAAGGCAACACAGGCATCTACCTCTACAACGCCACCTTGAAAAGCTCCGACGCACCAATTCTCGTAAAGAATGCGGACAAGACGGTAATCCACCTGGTCAAGGGCACAACCAACATCGTTGAAGACGGCAACGGCAAACACGAATTCACCAAGGTCAACGGTGCGCAGGACACCGCAAAGGCTGCGATTTACGCACGTGACGACTTGAACATCAAGGGTGCAGGTTCCTTGACCGTCAAGGGTAAATTCAAGAACGGAATCCAGTGCAGCAACGACCTTAAAATCAAGAACGGCAATATCACCGTCGAAGCCGAAGAAAATGCCATCAAGGGCAAGGGCAGCCTCCATATTTCAGGCGGCACACTGAATATTACCGCAAAGAAAGGCGACGGCCTCGAAAGTGACGAATGCGAAGAAGTCAACAACGAATGCAAGAATATTGTCGAAGGCAAGGGTATTGTCGAAATCTCCGGCGGAAACATCACCATCAACGCAGGCGATGACGGTATCGATGCCGCGAACTTTATCCGTATCAGCGATTCCACCGAAACCTCTACGGTCAAGGTGACATCTACAGGCAAGGGACTTGTCGCCCAAAAATACATCTATGTCGATGGCGGCAAGCTTGACGTGAAATCCGAAAGCGACGACGCCCTGCACACTCACTGGCAAATCTATATGAACGGTGGCGACGTCACGGTCAACGCAAAGGATGACGGCATCCATGCGGATTCCGCACTGTACCTGAAGGGTTCCACCATCAACGTGGTCACCGCTAATGAAGGTATCGAGTCCTACAAGATTTTCGCCGAGGGCGGCATCACCTCTACGTTCGCAACGAATGACGGCTGGAACGGCGCCGGTGGCCCGAAGGATAATGTCGGTCAATATGCTGCATTTAGCGAAAGCGGCGGCCATATCGTCGTGAGCGGAGGCTACCACTACATCAGCGCGAAGGGCAACATGGTTGACGTATTCGACGCGAACGGCTCCGGAAAGATGACCGGGGGCGTGCTGATTCTCGAAATCACCGGCGAAAGCTACGAGAGCATGGGCGGCTTCGGTGGAGGCTTTGGCGGCGGCTTCGGCGGAGGATTCCCCGGCGGTCAAGGCGGCATGGGAGGCGGTAACGGCGGATGCACATCCAACATGGCAGGAGGCCTGATCGATACGGATGCAGGCTTCGAAATTACCGGGGGCGTGCTCCTCGCATTCGGAAACTACTCCACAGATCTTCCGAAGTGCGCGACTGTAACCTACAACAACACCAGCTACTACGGTTCCGACAAAGCGGCTTTCAAGCCGACATACCAAGGTAACGCCATTATCTACGGTGGCGAAGTGACATCGGTTGCACAAGTACAGACGAACGGCATGACCGAAGTCAAGTTCCCCAACGGCGTGAGCTACATGTACCGATAGTTTTTACTCGCCAAGCAAATGCATAATCACGGGCCGGTTCTTACCGGCCTCTGTCTTATGGATCGTGAGCTTGCCGGTGCTGTCGTAGCTGAACTGTTCGCCTACACGTTCACCGTTCACGAAGGTGAGACTGTCGCGGAGAACTCCGCTCTTATACCAGTTGCGCATGATTCCGTTGCGCTTTCCGTCTTTCCAGAAACATTCACTCGCAAGTCTACCGCCCATACTGTCCGGGAAAAAGCTGCGGCTTTCCGCAATCTGCCCATTTTTCCAGTATTCCTCATAAAGCAGCAAACGGCCCGGTTTAAAATAGCGGATAGTCGCCGGGTACTTACCGATATTTTGTTCAAAATTCACACTCTGTGCCAAGTTGCTACTGTCAAGCACACTACCTATTTCCCCTACATACGATGTCTCGGCGCAGAACTTGGACATATCCCCTTCACAGGCGCCATAAACCACTCCCGACACGCGCAAGTCACATTCACGAACAAGAGTTCCCTGTTCATCGAACCAACGCCACACGGAATCTCGCTTGCCATCCTTATTCCAGTGTTCCTGTTTCATACGGGTTCCGTCAGCTCTAAAGTACGTCACCGTTCCGATAAGCGCACTGTCCTTGCCGGTCGATCCCTTGCCTAGCACGCCCTGCACACGGATGCGTCCAGTACCGCAATTTGCGGAATCAACCCGTTCCCCATAACTTTCGTAATACAGACTAAACGGACCCTCAAGTCTACCATTCCTGCAGGTGAATTCCTCAAGCAAATGGCAATCTTTCGTAAAACGCCTCAAGTAGCTAGAATCGCCCGCAGCAGCATCTTTAGCTTTTGCTGGAGCAGAGACGATTTCACGCTTGGGATCCCACTTGGCGTGACAATTTCCTTCCTGCTGCAGGGCACCGTTATCGTACCACTTTTTCCAGATACCTACTGCACGGCCTTCGTCATCGTAATGCTCCTCAAAGGAACGTTCGCGGTTAAAATGCCAACCTTCCCAATCCCCCACAGGATGGTCGTTTTCATAATAGAGATACGCCTCGACTTTCTTGTCACTAAAGAGAGCCGTCCACTTTCCGTCCTTGAGGCCCTTCTTATAGTGTCCGAGCAAAGCCACGTCGCCAAAGCCCGTCCAGCGTTTGAAATCTCCGTGCGGGACCCCGTCCTTGTAGGGAATTTCAAGTTCCTTGATGCCATCGGTGTACCATTCGTTCCTTTTCAGGATTTCGCCGTCGGGATACACCCAGATCGAGGTCTTTTTCGCTCCGTTCGCGTGTTCGGTAAGCACCTTTTCCTCGGCGCGCTCCACGGTACAACCCAGAACAAGCTGCAAAAAGGGGGCAATAAGGCCTAAAAATGGCAAAAATCGAATTGTACGCATACCCAGTAAAGTAGAAAAAAGGTAATTTCTAGTTGTGCCAGAGTTAAAGAATAAATCGATTGCCGATACCTTTAACGCAAGAATCCGCTCCCCCTGGGCGTGGGTGGTTTTGGCGGTTGCCGTAGGACTCACCATCCTATTCTATTTTTCGCAGAAGCCGCAGATCATTATGTACTCCCGCTACATCAAGACGCTGTCGGACTACCAGCTGCAGGAATCGTACGCCATGCGCGGCATGGAACGCGTGCGCATCGGATTCGGAATCGACACGGTCTTTGTACAGGCCCAGACCATGAACCTACGCGAAATCGCGGTTTCCTTCTCCCATGAAATGGACGAAATCCGCGGGATCGGAGTCAAGGCGCCGCCGCATTCCGCCGTGGAACGCTTCGAGCGCGAAGTCCTCGCCAAGGTTTCGAGCATGCGCCGTTACGCCGTTAGCCGCGCCCATTGGCTTGAGCACCTGCAACAGATCGACAACCAGACCTCGCAACTTCCCGCAAGCATCCAGATTCCGCTCCGCGACATCCTAGATTCCGCCCGTGCAGGTTATATGGTCGGCATCGCAGGTCACGGGGATAGCCTCTACAACGTCCTCCCCGATTCCACCAGGAACGCCGTCGCCACGCTCCTTCAGGAGAACGAGGAACTGACCCTTGCCTGGAGTCGATTCAACAACGAGATGGCGGTCATGTACAGCGAAGACCTCATCCAATTTTTCCAGCAACAGAATATAGACGAAATGGCGCTCAAGTCCAAGATTCCGATGGCATTCTACTTTTTGACCCTGGTGCTGATGCTTTCTACATTCTTCTTCATTTTTAGATCCAAGCAATAAAAGACCCATGCGATTCTTTACTTCTAGAAAACCGGCCCTTCTGAATTTTTCTCTGCTGCTGATTTTTCTTGCGGCATGGCTCACCTCCTACATGCTGCCTGCCCTCAAGGGCCTCCTCCAGGAAGACGACCTTTTTTACGGGACGGTCTCGCACGCCGCCATTCCGAGCGTCTTCGGCGGAAGCAACGTTCCCTTTTTCGACAAGACCATTTTCCAGATTAACGGAGACGAGCAAGCCAACTTTATCCTATACGCCTCCAGGGAAATGCTCGACGACATGGCAGACTGGTACAGCTTTGCGGCCTACAACGCTGGGGATGTTCCTCTCGAAATTTCCGCCTCGCGTATCGATGAGCACACATTCGTCGTCCACAGCATCGCCTCGACAGACGGAGAACTGGACTTCGACACACTCGTGATAGACTACCAGGTATACTACGCCTTTATCGGATGCTCCATCATACTGGCGATGACTTTGGTGGCGCTCCTCCTGTTTATCCTGTGGATCGTGAAAAAGAGACGGTAATTCAGAATTCAGAATTCGGATTTCAGAATTCAGATTTCAGAATTTAGAAAGCGGATTTTAAAATTAATGAAATGAAAAGTCTTCTAGTTATTCTTTTTTTCGCAGCATTGGCCATTGCTCAAGCGCCGACCGAGACCTTGTTCGTCAATCAAAGAAACCCTCTCGAAAACGCCTCATCCATGTTTTCGGCCGGGAACAAATCACCCGACATGCCTGTCGGAGTGTGGCGAATTCCCGGCAACAAAAGCTCCGCCGGGACCATCGTCTGGTTTCACGGTGGCATGACCAGCAACAACTGTCGGAAAGGACTCGTGGCAGGAGGCGACATCGCCAAGATGCTCCCGACCTACACCGTTGTCAGCGCTTCGGCCTGCAAGCAAAACCACTGGGTTGAGCCCAACACCATTCAACGTGTTGACGACGCTCTTGATAGTCTCTCCAAACGCCACAAGAAAGACTTTTCCGAAATCTCGCTCATCGGTATTTCAGACGGTTCACTTGGCGTAATCGCCTATTCCATGTGGGGCAAGCGAAAAATCAGGAACCGCATTCTGATGAGTTCCTACGGCGAGGCTCTCGGACCGGCAACCCAAGTCGCCGCGCAAGCGCCCCTCAAAAACGGACGCTGGAGATTTATCCAAGGCGGTTCCGACCGCCTGTACCCCTCCGAAAAGACTCTCCCCTGGATACAGGAATTCTGCCAGAACGTAGGAACCGCCTGCGACCTCAAGTTCGATCCGCAAGGCGAGCACGACTGGAGCTACTGGCAAAAGAAGCACAAAGAATGGATTTTAGAGTTTTTTTCTAATTAACCCTTGACAAAATCGGGAAATTTTTCAAAATTTGGCTTACCCACGCGGATGTGGTGGAACTGGTAGACACGCTAGATTCAGGTTCTAGTGCCTGCAAGGGCATGAAGGTTCAAGTCCTTTCATCCGCACTGAAAAACCGTCGAAGCGATTCGGCGGTTTTTTATTTTCTCCCACAGTCCACCGCCCACTTCATACCGCCCACTTCCTACTATCTACTGCCCACTGCCAACTTCCTACTGCCCACTGTTTACTGTCTACTGCCTACTATTTACTACATTCGCATTTATGGAAAACTTCGAAGACTTTTTCACCAAGGCATTTGAGACGATGACACTCAAGGGAGAGCGAGTCACCCTCAAGGGCGTACGCGAAAACGGCAGCGGCCCGGCAGCGGCGGAAAACATCTTCGCGACCATCGAAAAATCCCGCGACTTTTTAGCCGAACACCTCCCCTGGATTCCCGAGACCGACATATTCGACCTCAAGAAACGCATCCGTTCGTGGGTCCTGAACGAACGATTCGGCCAGGGCGGTTGCTGGCTGATTTTCAAGAACACGCCGAACTGCCCCGAAGGGGAATTCGCGGGCGCTATCATGATGGAAATCAACCTGCGGAACCACTCCGCCACATTGAGCTACTGGCTCGCCAAACCCTTTACGGGGCAAGGACTTATGACCGAATCCGTCAAGCTGATCATCCGGTTTTCCTTCGAGCATCTCAAGCTCAACCGGCTGGAACTTCTCGTTTCGGTACACAACACCAAGAGTGCCGCCGTGGCCACCCGTTGCGGGTTCACTGAAGAAGGCGTAAACCGCGATTTTGAGCTGATAAACGGCAAATTCGTGGATCACCGGCGGTATTCTCTTCTCGCCCGCGATGTTTACTGATGGTTACCAAGGTAAACGAGAAAGTCAAAAAAATTTTTATTTTCAGCCAAGAACTCTTCTATTTTTTAAAGCATGGATAATGGAGAAAATAAAAAGCTCGTAGAACCGGATATTCTGCAGTATACCAACTACAGGGTATTCCTGCGCGATTACTACGAATACAAGAAGAAGACTTCGACCGCTTTCAGCCTGCGTTTTTTTGCCGAGAAGGCAGGGCTTTCGAGCCACGCACACCTGAAGCTTGCCATCGACGGCAAGCGCAACATTACCAAGAACACTGTCACCAAACTGATTCACGGCCTGGGACTTGAAAACCAGCGTGCCGCCTATTTCGAAAGCCTCGTATTCTTCAACCAAGCGCAAACCGACGCCGACAAGCAAATTTATTACGCACAGCTCATCAAGGCTAGCCCCCGCTCCAAGCTCCACAAGATGGACAAGGCTCAGTTCCGCATATTCCAGGAATGGCACCATTCCGCAATCCTTGAAATGGTAGGACTCAAGGACTTCAGGCCTATTCCTGACCAGATTTCCAAAAAGCTCCGTGGGCTAGTCACTCCCGCCCAGGTCACCGAATCCCTAAACCTTTTGCTGGAACTGGGACTGTTGGTCAAGACCGCCAACGGATACCGTCAGCGCGACCCGCTGATTACGACCGACGACGAAGTGCAAGACCTGATGGTCAAGATGTACCATTTACAGATGCTCAAGCTCTCGGCCAATATGCTGACGGAGCTTCCGGGCCAAGAAAGGGACATTTCGGCGCTCACTTTTGGAATTAAGCGCTCAGATTTCCCCAATTTGAAAAAACACTTACAACTTATGCGAAAAGAACTACTAGATTTCTCTGCAAAAGCAGGAGAAGCAGAAGATGTTGTTCAAATCAACATCCAGCTCTTCCCTTTGACCCGAGGAGTGTGATGAAATTCTTTTTGCCCTTATCCACGATTGCCGCCTACGCGATTACGGTCGTCTCTCTGACCGTATCTTTTGTCGCATGTTCCAACGACAAGACCGTGGCGGGTATCGAGATCGGAAACCCGTCGATTGCCGACAGCGACACGACCACTAGGGATACCGTCGTCAAGGATACCACACCGAAGGATACTACTCCGAAGGACACCATCATCAAGAAGCAGCCCGCGCTCCCGCTGGTCGCCGACTTCTCTGTTGACTACTCCAGCGAGGCACCCAAGGTTCTTGCCAAGACAAGCGAGCAAAAGGAACCTGTAAAGTTGGATACCTTCTCGCTCACGCTGACGAACGTTCGTTCCTACTCCAGTTACTACACGAGCATCTCGGTCGATCCGATTCTCGGTCTGCAGCTTTGGCCCTACGAGACCAATCCTACCGAAGAGTTGGCCATATCCTTCACCGAAGGTTCTTTCATCGAAGATCCCTTCAGCGACATCGACCTTCAGGAAGAAGGCTACCTCAAGGAAATGGGAGTCGAATTCCGCACCAAGGCAACTTCTGCGATATACGGCCAAGTCCTTGTCAACGATGAATACGTTCCCTTCGTCTACAGCCTTTCCAACTTCCAGACGTTCATGCTGCGCTACCACTATTCGCAGATAGACACTGCCGGCGGAAAGGCGAACCTGGCCGTCATCTTCCGCGTCAAGACGTTCGTGAACAACATCGACTTCTCGACAGCCGAAATTGACGAAGATGGTTCCATCCACATCGATTCCTACTCCAACACGAAACTGTGGAACACCCTGAACAAGCAGTTTCTGCCGAGCTTCCAGTCGTTGCGCTACAACTACACGACCGTCTCCAGCGACACCATCTCCGAATACGTCTTTGACATCTGGGAAGGGATCGCCGCCAAGAAGGGCGAAAACACGATTATCAACGGTAACTTCCAATCCCCCTTCACTGCCGACTGGATCTTGATGAACCAGTTCGGAGGAGCCGCCGACACAACGGTACTCATCGAGAACGGCACCAAGGAACGCATCATGAAGGTGGAAGTGACGCAAGGCGGCAAGCACTCCTACAGCGTACAGCTGATCCAGGAGAACGTCGCCCTGATTGCAGGCGTCCAGTACCAGTGCGTATTCACCATCTGGTCCGATGTCGAAGGTCAGATTACCGCACGCATCGGTTCATACAATACCTACGAAACGGTCGGTTTCCAGGAGCACGTCAAGGTGCATACCACAGGACAATCGGTGGGCATCACCTTCACTCCTGAAGTCAACGATCCCTTCGCCCGTTTCGAACTGAACCTCGGCGGTTCCGAGCGCACCTTCTGGATCAAGGAAGTGAAGGTATTAAGAATCAACTAAAACCAAAACGCATTTTAAGGCTCGCCACCGCGAGCCTTTTTTGCTAAATTTTCGTTACTATGGCAACTATTCCTACTCGCAAAGACAATCTCGTTATTGAAAACATTCGCCCCCAGATCGAAGGTGGGCGTTTTATGCTTAAGCGTGAACCGGGTGACACCGTCACGCTCACCGCGGACATTTTCCGCCACAGCCACGAAAAGTATGACGCGGCGATTTTCTACCGCCACGACTCCAAGAAAAAATGGGAAAAGGCTCCCATGCACTTTGTCGATAACGACCAGTGGGAAGGTTCCTTCACGGTCAACAACATCGGCTACTACGAATACAAGATTTGCGCCTGGACCGTGGAACCCAAGGACGAACCGACCGAAAGCCCCGTGATGAAGCTCCGCGTGGATCCGTCCTACGCACGCATCGGTACTTGGTACGAAATGTGGCCGAAGAGCCAGGGCACTGACCCCACCAAGAGTGCCACCTGGAAGGATTGCGAGAACCAGCTCGACTACATTGCAAACCTCGGCTTCGACACCGTCTACCTGGTGCCCATTCACCCAATCGGTGTTACGAACCGCAAGGGCGCAAACAACGCCCTGCACGCCAAGGTCGACAAGAAGGGAAAGCCGCTTGAACCGGGTTGCCCGTATGCCGTAGGTAACAAGAACGGCGGTCACTACGATGTGGACCCCGAACTTGGTTCCATGAAGGACTTTGAACATTTTGCGAAGGCAGCCCGCAAGAAGGGACTTCGCCTTGCGCTCGATATCGCGCTCAACTGTAGCCCCGACCACCCGTACGTGAAGTCGCACCCGGAATGGTTCTACCACGAACCGGATGGCAGCATCAAGTTCGCCGAAAACCCGCCCAAGAAGTACGAAGACATCTACCCGTTCGACTACTACAACAAGAACTACAAGGCCCTGTGGAAAGAAATCGAGAACATCATCCTGTTCTGGGCCGACAAGGGCATTGAAATTTTCCGTATCGACAACCCGCACACCAAGCCCTTCCCGTTCTGGGAATGGCTGATTGCAGACGTCAAGGAAAAGCGTCCGGAACTCGTGTTCCTCGCCGAAGCGTTCACCCGCCCGAAGATGATGCATCGTCTGGCAAAGTCCGGTTTCGACATGAGCTACACCTATTTCGCCTGGCGCTCTGCCAAGTGGGAATTCGAACAGTACCTCAAGGAACTCACGCAGTCCGACGCCAAGGAATACATGCGCGGAATCTTCTTCCCGACGACTCCGGACATCTTCCCGAAATACCTCGCCTACAAGGGCCCGAACGCCTTCAAGCAGCGATACTTCCTCGCCGGTACGCTTTCTAGCCTTACCGGCATGTACAACGGCTACGAGCTCTGCGAAAACATTCCGAGCCCCATCAAGGAAGAACTGCAGGACAGCGAAAAGTACCAGTACAAGGTGCACAACTGGAGTGGCCCGGGTATTCAGGACTTCGTGCGCCGCGTGAACACCGCCCGCCAGGAGCATGTCGCCCTGCAGGAATACGACAACCTCGACTTCCACTACTGCGCCAACGACCAGCTGATGGTTTACTCCAAGAAGTCTGGCGAAGACGTGATCCTCTGCGTGTGCAACATGGACATGGACAACGCCCAGGAAGGCATGGTGGAACTCGACATGAGAAAGCTCGGCCTGAACGACGATTCCTTCTTCTTCTTGAAGGACCTGATTACCGACGAAAGTTTCGTGTGGCGCGGCAACAGGAACTTTGTTCGCCTCGACCCGAACAAGGCGCCTGGTCATCTGCTCGTGCTGAAGAAGATCTAGGCGACACTGGATCCCAGCGGTCTGTCGACCTCCAGGATGACTGTTTAGGAGGATGTCATTCTGGAGCGAAGCGACGGAATCCATAGACACATTTGTACAAAAGACTGTTTTCACGGCAGTCTTTTTTATTTATATTGAAGGTATGATTGATATTTATTCGCTTGCAAAGAACCCTCTCGTTTTCCAGAAACAGCGCACCATCACCTCGGCCTACATCGACGTGTCAGGGAAAATGGGCATTGCCCAAACCGTGCTTATGGTTCAAGACAATTTCACAGAAAATTTCGGTTCCATCAAAATGGACAATTTCTGCGTAAACGAGAAAGGCGGCTACTGGGCCATCTACAAAGCGAAATTCAAATTCTTCAAGCGTCCCTTCTGGCGTGACAAGGTCATTACGACATCGTTCCCTGCCGACAGCGCTCCCATACGGACCTACGAAAACACCGCTATCACAACGGTGGAAGGCGAACCCATTATTCTCGCCGTTCAAGAAGCTTGCTGCCTAGACATGGAACGGCACCGTCCAATGAAGCTGGAAGCCGTCGACTTTCCGATGGAAGGAGCGCCGGAACATTTTTTGGACAATAAATTCACAAAGTTCCCGGTCACCCCCGAAGAATACGAGGAAGTATACCGTCAAAAAGTACTTCCGCAGCATATCGACATGTCGCATCACATGAACAACATCGAGTACGTGAAACTTTCTCTGAACGTTTTCAGTGCTAGCGACTTGGAACTCTGCATTCCCTCAATGCTAGAGGTTCACTTTTTGGGAGAGACCCGCGAAGGGCAGGAAGTCACCATTTTCCGCGCCGACAAGATGGGCGCCACCTACATGAAAATCGAAGACGACATGGGTCGCCAGGTCTTCGAAATGAAAATCAAGATGAAGTAACGCCTCGGATATTATCCGAGATGCTTGATGCTAGCGCGTTTCAGGCGGTCGTTCAAGGCCATACCTACGCCTACATTCGGAATCGGATCCACAAGAATCAAGTCATACTTGGGATCGTCCAGGTCGTGCATATAGGCGTACAGCTTTGCCGTCGCCTCGAGCATGTTGCCGCTTTCAGACAAATTCAGCGTTGCGGGAATCACGCCGGGGCGATTGCCGAAGGCAATCCGCACGCAGGACTTCGGCAGTTCAAAGCCCTCGGGAATTTCACCGTAAAAAAGCGGGACCTGCGGGCGGTAGTGCGTATCGCACTGCCCCGGTGCAGCCATCGCTTGCCCCGGCTTTGAAGTAGATTCTTTCACCTTCACGTCGCCGATGACTTTCGCAATCATCTCGGGCGTAATGGCACCCGGACGAAGTACCGTCGGCTCGCCCACTAAAGAGACAATCGTGCTTTCGACACCCACGTTGCAGGGACCGCCATCTACAATGCCAGCAAGGCCACGGTCGGCCAGCTGCGCCGCCACATGTTCGGCAGTTGTCGGGCTTACGTGCTTGAACAGGTTCGCACTCGGAGCAGCGAGCGGCACGCCCGCCTTCCAGATAATTTCCTGGGCCACCGGATGCGACGGGAACCTCACCGCGACAGACGGAAGCCCGCTCGTACACAAATCCGGTATGCATTCCTTCTTGGGAAGAATCATTGTCATCGGGCCCGGCCAATAAGCCTTCGCCAATGCATACGCCGCATCGGGAATGTTTTCGGCAATGTCAGCCAACTGCGAAATTTCACAAATGTGAACAATCAGCGGATCGAACGTCGGACGTTCCTTGATTGCAAAAATCTGCGCCAGCGCAGACGGCAAATAAGCATTTCCCGCAAGGCCGTAAACGGTCTCGGTCGGAATCGCGACCACCTCTCCGTCATGGAGCAGGCGTGCGGCATCGTCAATACTTGTCCAAGGAGGAAATTGCATAATAGTCCAAAAATAAAAAAATCGCGGGACATACCCGCGATTGAATTTTAAGGATACCCCCGCCTCTGCGGGGATGACACGACCATTAAGCTTCAGCCGGAGAGGCTTCTGCCGGAGCTTCCGGAGCAGCAGCACCATCCTGAGCGGCTTCAGGCTGATCCTTGCGGCCGAAGGCAAACACCTTGTCGCAGGCCGTATTGAAACGCTTCCAGGTCTTCTCGGAATGTTCGCGAGGCACGGCTCCCACTTCCTTCCACAGGCGACGCAGATGCTTCACCTTGTTCATCGAGGCGGCCACCGTCTGTTCATTCAGGTCAGTCAGCAGGTCTTCGGCCTGTTCGCAGAGCAACAGCTTCTTCTGCAGGTTGTTCTGGCGAGCCTGTTCCTGAATGTCGAGCTGGTCACGGCGACGGGTAAAGAAGTCGTCGCAAGCATCGCGGAACTGCTTGTAGAGATCCATGTCTTCAAGGCCGCAGAATCCAAGTTCGCGCCATTCCTTCTGGAGTTCGCGAACAGCGTCGGCCAACTGGTTGCTGCCAGCGCTTTCGGCAAACTGACGCACCTTGTCGATCATCGCGGTCTTCTTTTCCTTGATGACATCGAGACCCTGGGCCAATGTAGAATCCGCATGGGCAAGACGGTCGAGAATCTTGTTGTAGACCGTATTGTAACGGTTGCTGATTTCTTCAATGGCTTCCTTCGGAACCATGCCGACAGCCTTCCATTCTTCTTCCACGGCCTTGAGTTCGTCAAGCGTTCCCTGGGCAGCGGCTTCCATCGCCTCGAGCTTTTCGCACAGGGCTTTCTTCGCTTCAAGATTCTTCGACTTTGCAGCATCCATTTCTTCGAAATGGGCACGCTTCTTTTCAAAGAAGCTATCGCATGCGGTACGGAAACGGGTCCAGATTTCATCGGACTTGCTCTTGGGCACAGGACCGACAGACTTCCAGGAATCCTGCAGCTGCTTTAACTTGTTCGAAGTCGCATTCCAGTCGCTCGATTCCTTGAGCGCTTCGGCTTCCATGCAGAGAGCTACCTTCTTCTCGTAGTTGGCTTCGCGGGATTCGTCTTCCTGCTTCAGGTTTTCCTTATGCTGGGCGTAGAACGCAGCAGTCGCGGCCTTGAAGCGTTCGGTAAGCGCAGCCACATTTTCCTTAGGCACCATGCCGATATTCTTCCAGTTTTCCTGGATTTCCTGCATCGCCTTGTACTTGTCCTTCCAGAACATTTCTGCATTTTGAACAAGTTCTTCAATCTTTGCGCACAGGGCTTCCTTGTCGGCCAAGTTCTTCACGCGTTCAGCATTCATCTCTTCGATAAAGGCGGCGCAGTTTTCCTTGATCTTTTCGTAGTTGCTCTGGAAATGGTCGCGGTATTCCTGCAGTTTTGCCGCAGAAATGGGTCCAATTTCCTTCCAGCGGTTCGTAATTTCCTTCAGCTTCTGAAGAACGGTCTGGCTACCGGCTTCCTTGGTCAGGGCATCCATTTCGAGGAGCAGGTCGTCACGGTCCTTTTCATTGTGCCAATTTTCCCACTGCTGCATTTCCTGGAAACGGGCCGTCGCGGCCTTGTATTCCTGCCACAGGTCGTGGTACTTGAACTTGTTTTCGCCGACGATTTCCTTCCACTGCAAGAAGCATTCACGAACCTTCTTGTTCAGTTCGCGGAAGTCTTCGTTTTCGTCAAAGGACTTGACCTTTTCGATAATCGCCTTCAGCTTTTCGGAGTTTTCTTCAAAACGCTTCTGTGCATCGTCGTTATAGGCGGAAATCTTGATCGAGAGCTTGTTGCGCAGCGCATTGTATTCCTGCAACATCGGGTCTTCGCCTTCCAGCAGCGGAAGCTTTTCCCATTCGCGGACAATGGCGTGCAAATGCTTGTGGGTCATGTCGTTGACATCTGTATCGGCAAGAGCCTTAAGGCGTTCCAGCAGTTCCGGTCGAACCGATTCGTCGGTGCCTTCAGGGACTTCTTCGACAATTTCTTTCGCCTTGTTGATTTCCTGGACCTTGAAGAAAGCGTTGTTATAACGCTTGACCAAGGCAGCATCCATCAGGGACTTGCCTTCGGCCCAATCGGCAAGGATAGCCTCGATACGTTCCGCGTTTTCGGACGCCTTGCCTCCAGCAACCAAGCCTTCAAGTTCTTCGAGGCTTGCCGTGAGGGCTGCAATCTTCGCCTGCTTTTCGGCTTCGGCCTTTTCGGCAGCGATGCGGGCCGCATCGGCTTCGTCACAGAATTTCTTGAAGCTTTCATACACTTCATCAATTGTTGCCTGCTGGTCACCCATACCGAGGTTGCGGGCTTCTCCCATCAGATCTTCGAACTGAGCCTTCACGGCGAGGGGATCCTTCTGGGCAGCGAGATAATGAGCCTGCTTTACCAGGGCTTCACGCTTGCTCGCCAAGAGTTCAGCCGCCTTCTTGCCGTTATCTTCGGCGTCGCGCTTTGCTCGGAGCTTTTCGGAAATGGTCTTACGAACTTCGGGCTGCTTGGAATTCTTTGCAATATCCTGCAAAAGCGATTCGGATTCCACCTTGGCAGCGGCAGCAAGAGCAACGCGTGCGCTTGCGTCGCGGCTAGCGACATTGGCAAGGATAGACTGCTTTTCGCAAAGCTTCACCAGCTCGCTACGGACAGTTTCAGAGGTGTTCACACCCTTCAGCAATTCTTCGGCGTAATGAGTATCCTTGAGGTCCTTCAAATAAGACAGGTCTTCGGCGCTCGGTTCGGCACCGGACTTCAACTTCTTGACAACCTCTTCCTGATAACGGGTCTTTGCGGTACGCTTCACGTCTTCGTCGGCATCATCCTTCGAAATTTTCAACAACGAAGAAATGATATTCAACTTCTTTACGGCCGCAGTCCTGACAGAAGCATCGGAATCGGAACTGGCAATACGGTCCAGGATATCCTGGTTGTCCAAGCCCAATTCAGCGACCGCTTCAAGGCGCTTGGCGGGGTTGGAATTCTGCCACTTCGGTTTAAAGGCGTCAAATAAGCTCATAGAGATCTCCAATAGTATGGCAAGCCTGCTTAAGGTTTGCATACTATAATCTAACAAAAAAAGTTTTTTCAAACAAAAAAAATTGGAATTTATGCGCATTTTGCGGTATTAACTATCTTTTAGCCCGTGACAAAGCGAATTCCCAAACTCAGCGCCCCCGAAGAAGTGCATCAGAAGCTCAAGTCCGCGACTTTGACGGATTTCTGCGAGGTATACATTCCCATGGCCCCCGATGTCTATACTTACGGAGTTCCCGCAGGGGTCAACCTTGTGCGCGGAGATGTCGTTTGGGTTCAGTTTGCCACCCGTAAAAAGCCGGCACTTGCCATCGTGAGCAAGGTTCACCAGGACCGCCCAAGCTTTGACGTGCGCCCCGCATACCCGCACCAGTCGGGCTACCGCTTTAGCGAGCGCTACATGGAAATGCTCGAATGGACCGCACGGTATTACATCAGCACACCCATGAAGGCGCTGTTCGTGTTCTGGCCGAGCGACTTCGAGAAGTACTTAGATGCTTTGGCATTTACAAAGGGGGAAGCCTCCAAAACGCCCCCGAATTCCCAAAGCACGTCATCCTGGAGCAACGCGACGGGATCCACAAAAGCAGTCCTGGATCCCCTCCCTCGTTTCACTCAGTCGAGGATGACCGCAGCAAACATCCCAGCACTAACGTTAGAACAAACTAACGCATTCAATACGCTTTGCGAAGAACTGGACAAGGACGGATTCCGCGGCGTATTACTCCATGGTGTCACCGGATCGGGCAAGACCCGCGTTTACCAGGAGCTTGCCCGCGAAGCGTTGAAGCGACACAAGAAAGTCTTGATCCTCGTGCCCGAAATCGGACTCACACCGCAAACGCTCAAGCGTTTTGAAGATTTTCTGCAAGTCCCGATCGTGGTTTTGCATTCGGCTCTTTCTGCACCCAAGAAACGCGAAGGCTACGTCTCAATTTTGAAGGGCGACACGCAGGTGGTTCTCGGCACCCGCAGCGCGATTCTTGCCCCGTTCGATTTCGACCTCGTGATTCTTGACGAAGAACACGATTCCTCTTTTAAGCAACAGGACCCGGCGCCGCGTTACCATACCCGCGAAATGGCATTCCATTTGGCGTATAAGTACGGCGCCCTCGTGGTGCTCGGGAGCGCCACACCGAGTCTCGAAACATTCTATAATGCAAAGGCGAATAACTTAAAGACGGTTACACTCAAGGAACGCGCCACGCAGGCACCACTTCCGAAGGTGCAAATCGTAGACATGGGCAAGATGCGACAGCAAAAGGGCATCCTCCTGTCGCCCGCGCTCCGCGAAGCCTTGACCGACTGCATCGAGCGCGGGGACCAGGCGATTATCCTGATGAACCGCCGCGGTTTTTCGAAGATGCGCGTATGTACCGAATGCGGCGAGACGCTTTACTGCAAGCATTGCCACATTCCGCTCGTTTACCACAAGCAGTACCGCTCACTTATGTGCCACTACTGCGCCGCCCTTTACCCGGTGAATACACCGTGTAGCGCCTGCGGCGCCGAAACTTACGAGTTCATGGGCGGCGCCATCGAGATGCTCGAAGAAGAAATCGCCGAGTGGATTCCGAATGCGAAAGTGATTCGCATGGACCGCGACACCACGCAGAATGTAGGCGCGAGCGAAAAAATTCTCGATGCGTTCCGCAACCGCGAATTCAACATTCTAATTGGAACACAGATGGTCGCCAAGGGCCACGACTTTCCGGGCGTACAACTCGTCGGGGTCGTTGGCGCCGATAGTGGCCTCGGCATCCCCGACTTTCGCTCCACCGAAAGGCTTTTCCAGCTCTTAAGCCAGACTGCAGGGCGCGCGGGTCGTGCAGGTGGAGAAGGCCTGGTACTAATCCAGACGCTAAAACCATCGGAGCCCGTGATGCAGTTTGCCGTGAACCATGACTTCAACGGATTTGCGAACAAGGAAATGGAAGACCGGCGCGCCGCTTTTTACCCGCCCTTCTGCAAGCTCGTCGAAATCAGCTGCGGAAGCCGCGACGAAGATCTACTGCGGCACACCGTAGAGCGACTGGAATCACTCCTCCGCGCCGACAAGAAGCTTATGGTGCTCGGTCCTGTGGACGCCTTCGTACCCGTCATCCAAAATGTCCACTGGGCAAAACTCTACGTCAAGACACAAGACCTCGCCCCTGTCCGCAAGATTCTGCACCCTATCGTAAATGCACCCAAGCCCTGGGTGCAAAACGTAGAGATTAAAGTGGAAATTGAATAGATTAGGCGACTCGCCACCGCGTTACAGCGGGAACTTCGGATAATTTTCGCGCACGTACTTGCTGGGGAATGCGTTAAAATGCCACCATTCGCTGCCGAGCGGGACCCAGCCCGCCCCGCGCATAATCTTGCGGAGCTTGTTGCGGTTATCCACTTGCTCTTGCGTGAGTCGTCCACTCTTTAAGGCTTCCGCTTCGCCGACTTCGCCCGCGCAGCGTTCAAAAGAATCAAAGTCCGTGCCCATGTCAAGCAAGTTGCCATCGGCATCGGTAATGCTCAAGTCCAGCGCCAAGCCAAAGTTATGCATGCCTCCTTTACCCGGCGAAGAAACATAGGCCGAATAAGGGGTTCCACGCACGGTCCTTCGCAAAGCCTCCTGCGCATACAGCGGGCGTGACGCATCGAAAATCACAAGCATAGAGCCAGGCATTTCACGCTGCATAATTTTGATCGCCTTGCGGAGTTTAGCAGCAGCATCTTTATGCACAAAGGCGCGCTGCACGCCACAATACAAGTCATGCCCTGTCACATTTTCAAAGGTGGCGTATCGCAAGTCCATGCGCACGCCCTTCAGGTGCGTAATTTCGACCATGTTGGAATCTGCCGTCGCAAATTCAATCCACTTCTTGACAGAACTGCAATAACGCAAGGGCTTTTCAGGTTTCGGCGGAACAAACAGGGAATCCGTCTCATGAGCAAAGCAAAACGAGCCCCAAAAGAACAACAATGCTACTAGAAATTTTTTCATCCTTAATTCTTTCTAGATCCTTCGGCTCCGCTCAGGATGACACTCTACGCATTTTACTCAAAACCCAAAGGGAGCAACGCAACCGAGCTCTCACCTCAAAACGAAGCGAGCTATTAAATTCCCAACTGCACTTCGACGCCGAACTGCACGTAAAGGCCCATGCCCTTCGCCATAAACGGCACCAGGTCGTAGCCATCGCTAGAATCGCCGTTGCTGTCGCTGGTCACCCAGGAGCGTTCACGGGCGTTCTCGCTTCCCAGGAACTTAAGTGCGGACACATCGAGGTTCGCAAAGATATTGTCCACTTCGACATAGAAACGCGCGCTCCTGAAGAAATACTTGCTGCTTGCCAAGTCCAGGTTCACGCGTGCATCGGTGCGGAACATATCCGTAAATTCGTTATAATCCTTGAGGCGTCGCGTACCATTGGTATGGCTCTTGACATCGGATGGAGTAATTTCATAGTAGTACAGCGGACGATGCAGTGCCGCGTGGTGCGTAATGATGACCGATATAATCGAGTCCTTGCGCGGATAGTAGCGGAAGTGCGAAAGAATGTCCAGGCGGGAATTCGCTTCCCACGGGAGGGACTCACCACCATCTAGTTCGTATTCACCGTAGACCGTGCTCACATTCGTCGCCATTGAGAAATGGTGAGAAGTCTTGAACTCAAGCGTTCCCGAGGCTCCCGCCACCCAGGCGAAATCGATCGGGGTCACATCGTTGTACTGCGCATACGCCTTGGGCATCGGCAGGAGCGGATCAGGATAGTAGCGGCCAAAGCCCGAACCCTGCGCCACCAAGTACTTGGAATTATAGCCCAGGCCCAGCTTGCCGGACACGCCCGATTCCAGGCGTCCCGTCAGGTCGCCATCATCGTAATAAGGTTTCCAGTCGCTACGGTAAGCCGCATTCGCAAAGAGCCTCCAGTAGGCGGTATCGATCTTCGAGAGGTTCTGTTCAAAGTCCAACGATGCCGTCGGCGCAGCCTCGTGTTCACCCGCATCGGCAATGGCACCGACAGAAAGGATTTCCTGCGAGAAATCGCTCCGCCAGTTCATACGGGCAGCCCCCGAAAGCACTCCCGTCTGGAAGTCATCGGACTGCGTATCGCCGAAATCGGGATATTCACGTTCGACAATATGATGTTCATAGAGCAAGGCGCCGCTCAATTTGGAACCCAGGATCGAGCCCTTAAAATTCCGATCAAGTCCGCCAGTCAAAGTCGTATGCGTCTGTTCGTAGGCATCAATAAACGTCGCCGATTCCTTTGCGTTTGCCGTGCTGCGGAAACCTGTCGTATCGCGGAGCGTATCACCCAGAACTTCACGCACGAAGCCTGCATGGGCAGAAGTTCCGAAGCGGGAATTATATTCGGCACCCACCACCAAGTACTGTTGCTTGCCTTCGATAATGTCAATTGAGTTCACCTGATCGTAGGCAGTAGAAGTGTCCTGATGGATGCTGTATTCATCGGAGCTGTACAAGGTGCGAAGCGCCCAGGTATTCCCGCTGCTGTCGGAACCGTTGAACTGCGCATAGATATCGTATGCCGTAAGGTCGAAGGGATCCGAAGACTTCACGTTGCAGTTTTCGACACAGTCGCCGTCGCGCTTGCGGAACTCGGTAAAGAACTTTTCGCCCAAGTTCTTGAGCATTTCCTCGTCAAGCCTGCGGAAAGAGAAACGGAAACTATCCCAGAAAAGCCACGGCGCATCAACCACCACTTCCTGAAGCGTAATGCCCGCCGTACCACGGAGTCCCCAATCGCCCTTGGTCTGTTCGGGAATATACTGCACCGAAGTCGCGAGTCCCTGGCCAATCGGGCCTTCGCCGTAGTTGTCGTGAATTTCAACAGCACTCAAGATATGCGGATTCACCACCGACAGGTTGCCCGGGAAACCGACATCCAGGTGACGCATGTTCGGAATGCGGAGCCTACCCAAATGGTACGCCACGTCGCCCGCACGGGAACCGTCATAATAAAGGGCGCTGCTGAAATCCTTCTGTCCCGAAATACCCGGCATCTGGCTCAGGTGTTCGGTGATATCGAAACGCATGCCTGCCGCATCTTCGAGCTTATCCAGGTTCACCTTGCGTTCAAAGTTCCACTGCACCTTGTCGCCACCGCCACCAATCACGGTACTCGTACCCAGGTTGCGCACATCGGCAGTCGTCTGCATCGTGACCACCATGTCGAACAAGTCCGCAAAATCCTGCAGTTCCACCTGCACACTGTCGAAGCCGTCCTTCTTGAAGATGAGGATTGCATTCTTGGAATCCACCGTCAGTTCGAAACGTCCGTCGGAATTCGTCTCACCCAACTTTTTCCCGGAGACGTAAGTGATGGTAGCATCCTTAACTGGCAAATCGGTTTCGGATTCCAGAACGACACCCACAATCAAGGTCGGGGTGGCAGCAAACAGGAACGTCGCCAAAAGCAGGACAAAAACGAGCAGGGAACGTAATCTCATATTTCTTAAAATAGCAAAAAGAAATGTGCTATATTTACCATATGCTTGATATTTACCTGGTTCAAATGGAAATTGTCCCAAACGACAAGGCCAAAAACTTTGCCAAAGTTCGTGAACTCACCTCAAAAATTCGCAAAAGCAAGGACGATTCCATTCCAGGCCTAATCATTCTCCCCGAAATGTTCGCCACGGGATACCTGCCGCTACACCCGGAAAGCGCCGCAGAATACTTTCGCAACTGCAACGCGGGCGAAACCGCCGATTTTTTGTACAAACTAGCAAACGAAACGGGTTGTGCCATCATGGGGGCTGGAATTCAAAAGGATATCGTAGGCGGGGTCGTCCAAGATTCCGAAAACGCCGACAAGCTCCTAAACCATTGCAGCGTATACAAGCCAGGATACCCCGAAGAGTTTGCCGCCTACGACAAGTACCATCCGTTCTTTATGGAACAGAAAAAGTTCAAGGCCGGCGGCATGCCGTGTCCGTTTTCGCTCTATAATTGGACGGTTGCGGCCACCATCTGCTTCGACCTGCGTTTTCCCGAACTCTACCGCTATGCCGTCAAGGAAGGAGCAAAGCTCATCACGGTGCAGGCCGCCTGGCCCGCCGCAAGAATTACCCACTGGAAAACGCTACTGCAGGCCCGTGCCATCGAGAACCAGGTGTACATCGCGGCCGTGAACGGAATCGGGGGTCCCTCTTACGGAGGCAACTCGATGATTATCAATCCGAAAGGGGAAATCATCGCTTCGACGGACGCCTCTTTCGAAGGAATCGTACACGCACGCATCGATTCAAAATCACAGGAAGAATACCGCAAGCAGTTCCCCGTCTTAAAGGAAATTGTACCGGAAGAATACATTTAATATCTAGTATTCCAAAATGGAATGATCTAGGTCACATTATTTCCCCAAAACGGATTTTTTCCTAATTCACTAGCTATCAACAGGTTAGCGTCATTTCGTCAAAAAGTGGTCCATAAAAAAATTTTTTTTATGTCTTTCCACTGTCAAAATTATAATATATCTTTTCCCTCTAGGATGGATCGACAACATCTAAGCAAGAGGTAAACGATGTCGAACACAAGCAGACTCCAGTACGCAAAAGCGTTAATCAAGGCAGGCATCACGCGTGAACTTGTCCTCAAGATCACGTCTATCTCGACCTACCAATATGCGCAAATCCAGCGAGAACTAGCCGCTTAAGGAGAGCGAGCCTTGCGGATGGTGCTTGTCATTCCGGCACAGCCTGCGACTTTGAACGAAGAACGACAGGCAGTGCTTTTGAATTGCTACAGGGATGGTTCACTTTTACTTGACGCCAAGGACGGCAAAAAGCCCGCACGATTTTTTCTGAAAGTCGGCGATGTTTTTCCGTGGAACCAGTTTCTGCCCAAGCTTCTTGCAAACTGGCAACTTTCCGACTTCAAGGATGTTCCCAAGGAATTCATCCCCCAAAAAAGGATTCCCAAATTCGTACTCGAAGGAATCCTGAACGAGCCTCTCGAAAACCAGCTGAAGGTTTTGGCCACCCTCCGAAAGCAGGGGTATTTTTCAGCACTGAAAACAAAATGACCTACGATATTACAAGCAAGCGATGGTTCATGGGAAAGGGGCAACCCGTCCGTCAAATTGACGAAATGGACCGCATCGAAATTGCAGGCTGTACACTCCAAATTTTACAGGTTGAATTCGAGAACAATTCTCGCGACCTATATGCAACAATCGAAGACGAATCCAAGACCGGAGCCATCCTTGCCGAATGTTTCGGCGGAGCTCCGTCCGTCCAGATTTTCAAGACAGACAAAGGGCAATTCGTTTTCACACGGACCAGTAAGATTGACAAGGAGGCCCTCGCCCAGGCAATCGCCCTTGGTGCCGAGCAGAGCAATTCAGCGTTTTTCGTAAAGGGTAAATACTTCTTCAAGCTATTCCGCCGCTTGCACGCAGGGCTTCACCCCGAGCAGGAAATCCTCCTGCAACTGAACAAGAAGGGATTCGAAGGAGTTCCGCAACTTCTTGGATACGCGGAGTACCTGACGAACGGAAATTCCTACGCCATTGGCATTCTGGAAAACCACATTGACGGCGCCAAAAACGCCTGGGACATTTTCACGGGAGAGCCGACTCCTTTTCTCGAACACGCCGCCTGGTTGCTTGGACAGACCACGGCGAAGATGCATCAGGCCTTAAAAGGACTGAAGGGAACGGGCTCGCAGCCCGAAAAGCCGCCCTTTGAGAAGTTGATCAAGCTCTTAAAGGCGAACGGGAAAAAAGACCTAGTGCCGATCGTCAACAAATTAAGTTGTTCGCAAGAATCTTTGTTGACCAAAACGACGCAGGGGTGTTTCGTTCCGCAACGAATCCACGGGGACTATCACCTGGGGCAACTCCTTTTTAACGGAACAAACTTCACTGTTCTCGATTTTGAAGGGGAACCGACGCGCACGCTCGATTTCAGGCGAAGGCTACGCTCCCCCGCCGCCGACATCGCGGGTATGCTACGAAGTTTCGCCTATGCCGAAGCGGTCCGACAGGCAAACATCCCCGAGGAAAAACGTTCCTCCGAGCCCTGCAGCTACGGGCTGAGTTTTTTGATCGGCTATAGCCAGGAATCGGGAATTCCGATCAAGCAGCTGGAAGAGGAATCCAGGCCCTACATTCTAAGCAAGGCCGTCTACGAGGCATGTTACGAGCTGGAATTCCGCCCCGACTGGTTCTGGATTCCCGAAAAAGCGCTGAAAGAACTCTAATGGACCAAATGGGGACTCTTGAAACGGAGTCCCGTTTTTCTATATTGGCGCCCTTTCTGGGCGCATATAGCACGGTTCGGTCATGTCAATTCGTGCAAGCACGATTGACGCGACTCTCACCTTAAGCTATATTTGTCCCCACTCATGAGCAATTCTAAGAATTTTGTTATCGCCCTCGATGGCGGTTCGGGTACCGGCAAGAGTACCACCGCCAAGCTCGTGGCAAAGACCCTCGGCATTACCTATCTGGATACCGGCGCCATGTACCGCGCCGTAACGCTTGCAGCCCTCGACAAGGGACTTGCAGCCGAAGAAGGCCCCGCCATGGACGAACTGCTCAAGAACCTTGACCTCGGGTTCGACTCCGAAAACCACATTCTCATTAACGGTGTGAGCCGCGAAAGCGAAATCCGCGGTATGAAGGTGTCGAGCAACGTGAGCATATACTGCGCCCTCCCGTCGGTCCGCGCCGCCATGACTGAAAAGCAGCGCGAAATCGGCAAGAAGCAGAGTTGCATCCTGGATGGCCGAGATATCGGCACCGTCGTATTCCCCGACGCCAAGTACAAGTTTTTCATGGTGACGGACGTGAAAGTCCGCGCCGAACGCCGCTACAAGGAACTCCTTGAAAAGGGCGAGAAGGTGACGCTCGAAGAAGTCCTCGAGAACCTGGTCGAACGCGACCGCCTGGATTCTTCCCGCGCAAACGCCCCCCTCAAGAAAGCGGACGACGCTATTGAAATTGACACTACACACATCTCAATCCAACAACAGGTTCAAAAGATTCTCGACTACGTAGGTGTAGTGGCGTAGCCTGAATCCTTTGTTCCACAACCCAACTAAACAATATGTCTCAAAATCTCAAATTCGGAACTCAAGAAGATCTCGCTGAAATCCTCGCCGCTCAGGGCGAATGCAGCCCCAACTTCCGTAAGGCCAACGCCGACGTGTATGCCGGCATGGATTGCCTCGAACAGGGTAAGCTCGTCACCGGTAAGATTAGCCAGGTGAACGACCAGGAAGTCCTGATCGACGTGAACTACAAGTCCGAAGGTGTCATCGACCGTAGCGAATTCAAGGACACGGACTCCCTCGAAATCGGTTCCGAAATCGAAGTGTTTGTCGAAAAGCT
>LVAE01000098.1 GCA_001603905.1 Fibrobacterales bacterium Fibro_02 | reverse complement strand
GGCCTCAATGGCGTGACCATGCCGCGCCGCTTCGGCGGCCTCAACTTCCCGATTACCGCCTACACGGCCATCAACGAAATGATCGCCTCTGCAGACGCCGGTTTCGAGAACATCTGGTCCCTGCAGGACTGCATCGAGACGCTCTATGAATTCGGCGACGAAGACCAGCGTTCCCGCTTTATTCCGCGCGTGTGCGCCGGCGAGACGATGTCCATGGACCTGACCGAACCCGATGCCGGTTCTGACCTGCAGCGCGTGATGCTCAAGGCCACCTACAGCGAAGAAGACAAGTGCTGGTACCTGAACGGCGTGAAGCGCTTCATCACGAACGGCGACTCCGACATTCACCTGGTGCTCGCCCGCTCCGAAGAAGGCACCCACGACGGTCGCGGCCTTTCGATGTTCATTTACGACAAGCGCGACGGCGGCGTGAACGTGCGCCGCATCGAGAACAAGCTCGGCATCCACGGAAGCCCGACCTGCGAACTTGTCTATAAGAACGCGAAGGCTGAACTCTGTGGCCGCCGCAAGTTCGGCCTCATCAAGTACGTGATGGCACTCATGAACGGCGCCCGCCTCGGCATTGCAGCACAGTCCGTGGGCATCAGCCAGATGGCTTACAACGAAGCTCTCGCCTACGCCAAGGACCGTAAGCAGTTCGGTCAGGCTATCGTGAACTTCCCGGCCGTCTATGAGATGATTTCGAACATCAAGGCACGCCTCGACGCAGGCCGCGCACTCCTGTACCAGACAGCCCGCTATGTAGATATCTACAAGGGCCTCGAAGACATCGAACGTGAACGCAAGCTCACCGACGAAGAAAAGGCTGAACTCAAGCTCTACCAGAAACTCGCATCCGCTTGCACGCCGCTTGCGAAGGGCATGAACTCCGAATACGCCAACCTGAACGCCTACGACAGCATCCAGGTGCACGGTGGTTCGGGCTACATGCTCGAATACGCCTGCCAGCGTCTCTACCGCGACGCTCGTATCACCTCCATTTACGAAGGCACGACGCAGTTGCAGACGGTTGCGGCCCTCCCGCACATCACCACCGGCACCTACAGCCAGATGCTCGAGGAACTGGAAGCAGGCGAAGTGGCCGCCGAATACGAGAGCCTCAAGGCCCGCGCTAAGGCCATGGACGCGAAGTTCAACGAAGCCATCGAAACTGTGAAGGCCGCGAACAACAACGAGTTCACCGACCTCTGCAGCCGCCACCTCTACGAACTCGCCGCCAACTGCGTGATGAGCCAGCTCATGCTCCGCGACGCCACCAAGGCACCTGAACTGTTCGACAAGAGCATGAAGGTGTACCTGAACCTCGCCGAAGCTGAAGTCGCGAAGCACTACAACTTCGTGAAGAGCCTCAGCGTGGAATCGCTCGACAGCTACAAGCAGGCGTAAGAAGTGGTTAGTGGCTAGTGGTTAGTGAATAATCGCGGCTACGCCGCCTACTGAAACGCGAAAAGAAATTGCCCCGGCTCTAACGAGTCGGGGCTTTTTGCATATTCAACAAATGATTCTAAATGAGACCATCAGCCCAAATTCAGACAATTCTTTGCAACATTCTTTAAGCTTTCCATTAGTAACGGCATTGAAAAAGCTAGTCCTGCATCAATAATTTTATCCTTAGCAATTTTCCAAACGTGACTTTCGCGAGAAAGACTTAGAAATTCATGTCCATTCCAAGTAAGGTCGATACCGAACAAAGAACAAGAGTTATCCTGCGGATTATAAATAGCCTTTCCTGTTAAAAAATTCGCTTTGATAAGTAAATTCATATGTTCTACAACAACAGCAACATCCTTACCTTTGAAAAAAGTTTCAGCATCCCAACGTTCATAAGCAGGCTTGCGAGTTTCAATATCCAAAAGTATTGCTCGGATTAAATCCATATCTCTTTTCATTTTTATTTCCTTTGATTAAAAACCCAAACTTCACAATCATATTCTTTTACTATTCATGATTACTTGATAACAATTGGTTTTGATTCAGTTCCAATTCTGACAATGTAACGACCTCTATTTTCTGCATTGATTACAAAAGATTTTTGATTTACAATTCCTTTTACAACAATATGTCCTTGTAGGTCAAACATTGCATACGACGAGCCTATCTTTGCATTAACAATCTGAATTTGCGACCCCATTACAGACGCCACAAAATTATTAGTTGGAATACGATTAACAACTAATCCCAATTTTGCAGTACTATCAAAAACCGCCTTGTAAACTGCATTTTCTGCAACAGTTGTCAATTCCGGAGACCATCTCGAAAATTTGAATTCATATTTATCAGAACCAGACTTAGTTGGAGTTTTACCTTTATATTCAGGATTTTTTCCATACGCAACAGTCGATGATTGCAAGGTGTCTTTGCCGTTCATAAATGTTATGGTAAACTCCTTCGCAACGCTATCAAAGACAGCAGTATATACAGCTTTATCTTTTACCATTGCAACAGACGGAGTCCAAGTTTTAAACGAATAAGCATAACCTTTAGACTCTTTCTTTGATGGTTCTTTTCCTTCAAATTTAGGCAACGCACCATACTCAACTTCTTTTGCCTGCAATGTTTCTCCCTCACTAGCAAAAGCGATTTCATATCTTCGCAAAGTACTATCAAACAACGCAATATATGCCGCTTCATCAGTCACTTTAGTCAAAGCCGGATACCAACTAGAGAAAGTATAATCATATTTTGCCGTTGATGTTTTCTGCGGAGTTTCACCCCTATAAGTAGGAACCCGTCCGTATTCTATTTCAGAATCCTGCAAAACTTTCGCACCATTCTGGAACACGACCATATACTTGTTTAACGAACTATCAAATTTTGCAGTATAAGATGTTGCTTCGGTCACCTTAGCGATTTCCGGTTCCCATCCAGCAAAGGAGTACGAATACGCCTTTGTAGCAGGTTTTGTTGGAGTCGCATCCTCATACTTCGGAACAGAGCCATAATCATAATCCTTAGAAAGCAGAGTTTCTCCATTTGCCTTAAATTCAATTGAATACTTCTGCAATACAGAATCATAAACAGCTTTATAAACCGCTTCACCCGAAACATTCTCTACAGCTGGCGACCATCCTGCAAAGGAATAAAGATATGCAACTGTATTTGTTTTCTTAGGTATTGTTGAATAAGTTGGTTTTGTGCCATAATCAAACATGGCTGAATACAATTCCGTCCCATCATAATCCAAATATGCGACTTTATACTGATTCAGCGTTGAGTCAAAAAGAACTTGATAATCCGTATGCCATGTTGCAGCAGTTATTTCAGGAGACCAGCCTACGAAGGAATAGGTATAGGCAACTGTAGCCTT